>DATLPT010000017.1:0-10401 GCA_035535635.1 Lapillicoccus sp.
CGCCGCCAGCGACCGCTCGCCAGACGGACCTCGATCGCCTTGCTCGAGAGTCCGGCAGCGAGGCACTGCTGACGCGTGATGAGCCCGCACTGGTCTGACGCGACCCGTCGGAGGTCATCCAGCCCGCACGGAAGACCCGGAGGGCCCAAGGTTCGGAACCACTCCGACTCTTCCATGCCTCCAGCCTCGCGGGCCGGAGTGACGAGCGCCTTCAGTTGTCCACAGGAGTCATCGCGGTGACCTCTTCCCCCCGACCGGGGACTTCTCACCGCGCTGGCGATTCACAGGCTGGCGTCAGCCGCCGATCGAGGACATCGGGCGGTCCGGCTGGCGGAAGTGGGGATCGCCGATGCCGTGGCCGCGCTTCTTCCGCCACATCTCGCCCTGGATCAGGGCCGCCAGCTCCGCGTCGGAGGCGCCGTCACGCAGCGGCCCGCGCAGGTCGGTCTCGACCTCGGAGAACAGGCAATTCCGCACCTGGCCGTCGGCGGTGAGCCGGGTCCGGTCGCACGCCGCACAGAACGGCTCCGACACGCTGGCGATGATCCCCACGGTCGCTGGGCCGCCGTCCACGAGGAACCGCTCCGCCGGCGCGCTCCCCCGCTCCCGCGACGGCAACGCCGTCAGATCGAACCGCTCCGACAACCGAGAGCGAATCTCGTCGGCCGTGACCATCAGCGAGCGGTCCCAGGCGTGCTGCGCGTCCAGCGGCATCTGCTCGATGAACCGCAGCTCGTACCCCCGGTCCAGACACCACGCCAGCACGTCCGCGACCGTGCTGTCGTTGACGCCCCGCATCGCCACCGCGTTGACCTTGACCGGCGTCAGCCCCGCCTCGGCGGCGGCGGCCAGGCCCTTCTCGACGTCGGTCAGCCGGTCGCGCCGGGTCAGCCGGGTGAACGTCTCGGCGTCGATGGTGTCGAGGCTCACATTGACCCGGTCCAACCCCGCTTCGGCCAGTGCCCCCGCCACACGCTCGAGCCCGACACCGTTCGTCGTCATGGCGATCTGCGGCCGCGGCTGGAGTGCCGCGATGCCGGCCACGACCTCGACGATCGACCGCCGCAGCAGCGGCTCGCCGCCGGTCAGCCGCACCTGCCGCACGCCCAGCCCGAGGAACACCCCGATCACCCGCAGCAGCTCCTGGTCGCTGAGCATCTCCGGCTTCGGCAGCCACGGCAGTCCCTCCGCCGGCATGCAGTAGGTGCACCGCAGGTTGCAGCGGTCGGTCACCGAGACCCGCAGGTCACGCGCCATCCGCCCGAACTGATCCGGCAGGCCCGCAACGCCCTCAGGACGCGGCTGCGGAGTCGGGAGGGCGGTCACCGATCAACTGTATGCCGACGGCCGCCACACGTACGCCGGGTAGCGTGAGGCAGTGCTCACGGCGCTCGCCAACCGGCGGATGCTCGGCGGCCTGGCCCTCGCGATCGGGTTCGCGGTCGCGTGCATCCTGCTAGGCCGCTGGCAGTGGAGCCGCTACGAGGACCGCCAGGTCCGCGCCGAGGCGGTCACCATGCACTATGCCGCGAGCCCGGTGCCGCTCGACTCGGTGACCGCACGCATACCTCTCTCCGAGGAGGACCAATGGCTGCGGGTCACGGCGACCGGCCGGTACGCGTCGGACCAGCAGCTGCTCGTCCGCAACCGCGTGCTCGACAGCCGACCCGGGCTCGAAGTCCTGGTCCCCTTCGACCTGAGCGGCACCCTTTCGGGTACGCGGCTGTTCGTCGACCGGGGCTGGGTCCCCAACCCCGACTCCGCAGCCGACCTTCCTTCGGTTCCGGCGGCTCCCGGCGGCGACCTGACGATCGAGGGATGGTTGCGCAGCGGTGAACCGGATCTCGGCAAGGACCTGCCGGCCGGCCAGCTGGCCAGCATCGACCTGGCCGCGGCGGCTCGGCAGGCCGGCGGCGGAACCGTGCACGACGCCTACCTCGAGCTCGGCTCCGAGCAGCCAGCCGGACCCCGTCCGGAACCCCTCGCCGCCCCAGACACCGACCTCGGCCCGCACCAGGCGTACGCAATTCAGTGGTGGCTCACGTCGCTGTTCGGGTTCATTCTCCTCGGCTACCGCCTCCGCCTCGCCGCCGCGGAACGCCGGCAGAGGGCACCGGTCGCCGCGAAGGCCAAGAAGGTGCGGATCTGGGACGAGGAGGATGCCTAAAGAGCCAAGGCCTCGAGGCGGTACCGCACCATGTCGCGGACCACGTCGTCCGGCGGCATTCGGTCCGGGGTGAACGCGACCAACCCTTTGGTCACCCGGAAACCCGGGAGCCGGTCGCGGACGCACTCGATGATCTCGGGGTCGAACACGAACAGGCTCAGGTGCTCCTTCGCCGCCTTGAACCCCACCAGCGGTCGCCCGCCGAACCGGAACGCCGGTGCCCCATAGCTCGTCCCCTGTTCGGCGTCCGGCGCGACCTCCAGTACCAAGTCCACCACGCGCTGGAGTGCGACGCGAACCTCGGCGGGTTGGTTCTCGAGGTAGGCGTCCACGTCACCCATCGCGCCACGGTAGCGGCGATACCATGACCGTGGTCTGGGCAGCCGGCCGCCTGCACCCCTCGGGGATGGTGAATGCCCCGTTCCACCGCACCACGTCACCGTCAGCGATGCGCTCTCACCACCTGGGCGGACCCGCTCTCAGCAACGCAGGCACCTGGACACCGTCCGCCGGAAAGAGCCGCATCATGACCACCTCATCTCCGGACCCCAAGGCGATGGCACGCCACCTGCGCAGCGGGCTCGCCGACCGCGACGTCATCGTCAGCCACAGCGAAGCCCTCGAGCTGGTCGCCCGCCAGCTCGGCGCCCGTGACTGGAACACCGTGGCCGCCGCGAGGCCCGCTGCGCATGGCCACGTCGTCCCGATCCTGCGCATCTTCGACGAGGACGCCGCGCTGGCGTTCTACGTCGAGTACCTCGACTTCCGGGTCGACTGGCGCAACGACACCGGCGGCCACGAGCCGCTGTACGCCCAGCTCTCCCGCGGCGACGCACGCATCCACCTGAGCGGGCACCACGGCGACGCGAGCCCCGGCAGCGGTGTGCTCATCCCGGTCGCCGACGCGCTCGACCTTCAGCTGACGCTCAAGGCCAAGGAGTATGCGTACGCGAACCCTGGCATCGAGGACCGCCCCTGGGGACGGTTGGTCACGGTCATCGACCCCTTCAGCAACCGGATCGTGTTCGTCGAGTCCAACCGGCCCGCGGCGGCCACGACGTCGACCGAGGCGGACCCTCGGCCTGCGGAGGCGGCCGCGCCGATCGTCCTGCACCTCTGGGTCGCCTGCGCTCCGGCGCAGGCGTTCGAGGTGTTCACGGCGCGGTTCGGCGAGTGGTGGCCTCGGGAGGCGTACTCCCCCGGCCCGCTTCGCGGAATCCGGGTCGATCCCTGGGTGGGCGGAGAGGTGACGATGCTGCCCGAGGGCGGCGACGCATACCGCCTGGGGGAGATCCTCATCTGGGAGCCGGGACGGCACTTCGCCCAAACGTTCACGTTGGCCCAGGATCCGGCGTACCCAAGCCGCCTCGACGTGACCTTCGAGTCCGCGAAGCACGTCGGTGGGACCCGGGTGCGGTTCGCCCACGGCGGCTGGACGCCGGCCAACGTCGCCGGACGGGCCCGGTTCAGCGAGTGGGACCTGCTGCTCGGCCAGTACGCCGCGCTGGCCAACAGCCTCGCCTGACGGCTCACTGACCGGAGGCGGCGACCTCGAGCTCGGTGGCGAACTGGGTCTCGTAGAGGTCGGCGTAGAGGCCACGCCGGGCCAGGAGCTCGGCGTGGCGGCCGCGCTCGACGATGCGGCCGTCGTCGACGACGAGGATGAGGTCGGCGCCGCGAACCGTCGAGAGGCGGTGTGCGATGACGAGCGACGTGCGACCGGCGAGCGCGGCGTCGAGGGCCCGCTGGACGGCGACCTCCGACTCCGAATCGAGGTGCGCGGTGGCCTCGTCGAGGACGATGACGCGCGGACCCTTGAGCAGGAGCCGGGCGATCGCCAGGCGCTGTTTCTCGCCGCCGGAGAGGCGGTGCCCGCGGTCACCGACCACGGTGTCGAGCCCCTCGGGCAGGCTGTCGACGAGGCGTAGCACCTGGGCCGCAGCCAGCGCGGCGCGCATCTGCTCCTCGGTGGCCTCCGGCTGGGCGTATGCGAGGTTGGCCCGGATGGTGTCGTGGAAGAGGTGGGCCTCTTGCGTGACGACGCCGATGGAGTCATGCAGCGACTGCATGGATACGTCACGCAGGTCGACGCCACCGATTCGGACGGTGCCGCCGCCCGGGTCGTAGAGCCGTGACATCAGCGCCGTGATGGTCGTCTTGCCGGCACCGGACGGTCCGACCAGGGCGACGAGCTGCCCGGGCGCGACCGAGAACGAGACGTCGTGGAGCACCGACTCCCCGGCCCCCCGGTCCCCCGAGGACGTGGACTCCAGCGAAGCGAGCGACACCTCGTCGGCCGAGGGGTAGCGGAACGACACGTCGTCCACGTCGATGCCCAGCGGGCCGTCCGGAAGGGACCGGGCGTCCAGCTTCTCGGTGACGAGGGGCTGGAGGTCGAGCACCTCGAAGACCCGCTCGAACGACACCAGCGCGGTCATCACGTCGACCCGGACGTTGGAGATCGCCGTGAGCGGCGCATACAGGCGAGCGAGCAGCGCGGCGAGGGCCAACAGAGTGCCCACCGTGAGCGTCCCGTTGACCGCCATGACCCCGCCGAACCCGTAGACCATCGCGGTGGCGAGGGCCGCGACCAACCCGAGGGCGACCATGAACACGGTGCGGTTCATCGCGATCCGCACGCCGGCGTCGCGCACCTTGCCCGCCCGCTCGGCGTATTCGCGATCTTCGCGAGAGGGGTTGCCGAAGAGCTTGACCAGCAGGGCGCCGGCGACGTTGAACCGTTCGGTCATCCGGCTGCCCATGTCGGCGTTGAGGTTCATCTGAAGGGTGGACAGCCCGGCGAGCCGCTTCCCCATGACCCGCGCCGGGATGAGGAAGAACGGCACGAGCAGGAGAGCTCCGACAGTGAGCTGCCACGACAGCGTGAACATGGCCGCGACGATGAGGACCAGAGACACCGCGTTGCTGACGACGCTCGAGAGCACCGAGGTGAACGCGGCTTGCGCACCGATGACGTCGGAGTTGAGCCGGCTGACGAGCGAGCCGGTCTGCGCGCGGGTGAAGAACGCGATGGGCTGGCGCAGGACGTGGGAGAAGACCTCGGTGCGCAAGTCGTAGATGAGGCCCTCGCCGATCCGCGAGGAGTACCACCGCTGAAGCATCGTCAGCCCGGCGTCCACGACCGCCAGGGCGGCGACGACGAGCGACAACCGGATGACGACGCCAGAGTCTTTGGGTGTGACACCGTTGTCGACAATGTCCTTGAGCAGCAAGGGGACCGCCACCATGACGAAGGCATCGACGACGACGAGGACGAGGAAGACGATGATCGGCCGCAGGAACGGCCGCGCGTAGCCGAGCACGCGGCGGGTCGTGCCGGGTGTGAGCCGGCGGTCGACGACGTCGGAGTCGCGGGTCATGGACCGCATGACCATCCAGCCCGACATGCTCACGGCGTCACCTCCTTGCGGACCTCTGACTCAACACCTCGTCCCGAGCACGCTATTCCGCCGTAGTGACAGCTCGCGGGTTCTCACCCACGCGCAGTCTGAGCCAGAGAGCGGAGTAGCCCGGCCTGGGCCGCCCGCTCCGCGGCGAGCTGCTCGTGGGGCGTCGCGTCAATCCCGTTGGCCAACAATGGTTTCAAGGCCTTGAGCGCATCGGCGGGTGCCGCCAACAGAGCCGCCACCAGGTCGTCCGCCGCGGCGGACAAGTCGGCCCGCGGTACGACCGCCGTCGCCAGTCCGATCGCGGCCGCCTCCTCGGCCCCGACGAACCGGCCGGTCGCGCAGATCTCGAGCGCCCGGGCATACCCCACCACATGAACGAGCGGCCCGGTGCCGCCGAGGTCCGGGATGAGGCCCAGCTGCACCTCCCGCATGCTGAGCTGGGCGTCGTCGGCGAGCAAGCGCAGATCCGCCGCGAGGGCCAGCTGGAGGCCGGCGCCGACCGCGTGCCCCTGCACCACGGCCACGACGACCGCGGGAACCGAGCGCCAGACGGTGAACCCGCGCTGGAATCCGGCGATCGTCTCGTCGAGCCCCTCGTCCGCCGTGGCGAGCGCCAGGATGTCGGCCTCTCCGGGCAGACCTCCCGGCGCAAGCATCTGCCGGTGGAGCCCGGCCGAGAACGACGCGCCCTCGCCGCAGATCACAACGACGCGCACCTCGGGCGGCAATGACTCCCCCACCTCCGCCAGGGCGAGCCATAGAGACGGCGTCTGAGCGTTGCGCGTCTCGGGGCTCGCGAGCGTCACGGTGAGGACCGGTCCGTCGTGCTGGATCCGCAGTCCCGGGTGGTCAGGCACGCGCGCAGGCTACCGGCCCGTGGCCACTGCCTCGCCGGCCCGTTGCACAACGAGGTCGGCCAGGGCGTCGGTCTCGCCGAGGCTTCCCGGCACGACCTCGGCGCCGGCCTTGTCGGCGTAGGTGACCATCCGGTCGCGCAGCACCCCGTCGGCCACCATGTAGGTGAGGACGAGGACGCGCTGGGCTCCCGCGGCCCGCAGCCGGTCGGCTACTACGTCGATCTCGTCGCCGCCGGCGAGCGCGGCGACCGCCCACGGCCCCCACCCGACGACACTGCGATTACCGACCGCTTCATCGATCGTGCTGATCGCCTCGCGGTCGGACGACCCGCCGGCGAAGAGGACGACGCCGGTATGCGGGTCGGGCGCGAACCCGGCGCCGGACAGGAGCTCGTCGGCTGCGGCGAACAGCAGTCGGTCCGGACCGAGCGCGCTGGCCACCGCGTAGTGACCCCTCTCCAGCGCATCCATGGCTGCGGCGGCCGCGGGCACGTCGCTCCTCACGTGGTAGGCGGTGGTCAGGAGGAGCGGGACGAGAACGCCGCCCTCCAGCCGTTGGGCGACGTCGGTCGCCGACGGCGAGTGGTGGTCGAGGTATGCGGCGTGCACGTGGCCCGGCCACCGTCGCCGCACCTGCTCGGCGACCTTCTCGACGCCCTTGGCGTGCCGCGGGTCCGGTGAACCGTGCGCCAGGAGGACGAGACTGGGCGCGGCGTCGGCGACCAGGCCCGGCGGCACGAGGTCGCCGACCTGTTCTCGGACCCGCACCACGTCTCCGACCACGACTACGGCCGGGGACCGGACCCCCTCGCGCTCGGCCACCTCGGCCGCCTCGGCGAGCGTCGTCACCGTCGTGCGTTGGGCGGGCGTCCAGCCGGACTCGACGAGCGCGACCGGGGTGGTCGGTGGCCGCCCCGACTCGACCAGCCGCCGCGCCGTGTCGGCGAGGGCAGTGACCCCCATGAGGAGGACGACCGTCGACGTCACCGGTGCGTAACGCAGCGCGTCGAGGGCGGCCGTCGCACCGTCGTGCGCCGAGGCGACGACGAACGACGCGGTGATCCCCCGGTGGGTGACCGGGATGCCCGCGGCGGCCGGCACCGAGACGGCGGAGGTTACTCCGGGCACGACTTCGACCGGAATCCCGTTGGCCACGCAATGAATTGCCTCCTCGCCACCACGGCCGAGAACGAACGGGTCGCCGCCCTTCAGCCGGACGACGGCGCGTCCCCGTCGGGCGTGCTCGACGAGGATCTCGTTGATCCGGGTCTGCGGAATGGGGTGGTGCCCCGGCGTCTTGCCGACGTCGATCACCTCGATGTCGGGCCCGACCGCGTCGAGCAGGCCGCGCGGGCCAAGCCGGTCCGTGACGACGACGTCCGCGGCGGCCAGGAGCTGCCGACCCCGAACGGTGATAAGGCCAGGATCGCCAGGGCCACCGCCCACCAAGGCGACTCGGCCCACCGGAGCAACCCGGTCCGCCACCCGTTGACGACGCACCGGCAGCAGCCCAGAGTCCAGTCCGGCGAGGACCGCGTCCCGGACCGCCGCCGCCCGCCGGGGGTCCGCCCCGCCGGTCACGGCGACGGTCAGGCCCTCGGCGGCCGTCCCGTCGGCCCCCCGGGCGACCGCGGGCGTCCAGACGCTCGAGGCCTCGGCGTCGTCGGCCCGGACGCACCAGATCCGCTGCTCCTCGCTCGCCTCGGCCACCTCGGTGTTCACGGCCGGCGAGTCAGTGGTTGCCTGGACCAGCCAGGCCGGCTCCGGTTCGACCAGGTCGCGCGGCTGGAACCGCCGCTGCCACCACCGGACCCCCCCGGTCGCCGCCGCCTCGCGGATCTCGGGACTCGCATCGGGGGCCACGACGTCGACGACGGCCCCCGCCTCGACCAGAGCTGGTATGCGACGAGTGGCCACCCTGCCCCCGCCCACGACGAGCACCCGCCGGCCTTCAAGCCGCAGGGTGGCGGGGTATCCGGGAGTGACGGCCACCTGTCCTCCTTCAGCGGCGGCGGTCAGAGCTCGGCCCCGCCCGGCACGACATTCGGCTGAAGCTTCAGCTCGGCCATGCCCGCCGCGAGGGTGGTGCCGTCCGCCTCGTCGACGAGCAGGAAGGCACCTGTCTGTCGCAGGTCGGCGTAGTCGTCCAGCGCCACCGGCTCCGCCAACCGGACCCTGACCCGCCCGATCGCGTTGAGGCGCAGGGCGTCCGGCGCCGGACCGCGCTCCAGGCTGCCGACGTCGAGCTCGTCGACCAGCTCGGACACGAGGCCGCGAACGTTGCGTGTGCCGACCCGGACCAGGACGCGATCCCGGGCCCGGAGCGGCCGTTCCGAAAGGATGGCCAGCGTCCCGACGATCTCGCTCACGACGCGTGGGCGATCATCCGCTGAGGTGATGAGGTCGCCGCGGGAGACGTCCAGCTGGTCGGCGAGCCGGACGACGACCGACTGCGGTGCGAACGCGACGTCGTGCCCGTCGGGACGCCCGGGCTGCCCCGGCGTGACACCACGGTCGATGCCGACGACGCGGGTCCGCAGGCCGGCGGGGAGCACGACGACATCGTCGCCGACGTGGACCACTCCGGAGGCAACCCGGCCCGCATACCCCCGATAGTCCGGATGCTCAGCGCTCTGAGGGCGGATGACGTACTGAACCGGCATCCGGAGCGGCTGCTGGGAGGGGTCGATGCCGACCGGAACGGACTCGAGGTACTCGAGGAGCGTTGGACCCGCATACCAGGGGGCACGGTGCGACCGGTCGACGACGTTGTCGCCGAAGAGCGCGGAGAGCGGCACGGCCTGGACATCGGTGATGCCGAAACGCCTTGCGAAAGAGACGAACTCGCCCACATGACGGTCGAAGATCGACTCGTCCCAATCGACGAGGTCCATCTTGTTGACCGCAAGAGCGACATGCCGGACCCCGAGCAGGCCGGTGACCGCGAGGTGGCGCCGGGTCTGCTCGACCACGCCGTGCCGGGCGTCGAGGAGGAGAAGCGCCAGCTCGGCGGTCGAGGCGCCGGTGACCATGTTGCGGGTGTACTGGACGTGGCCTGGCGTGTCGGCGAGCACGTAGGAACGGGTGGCCGTGGAGAAGTACCGGTACGCGACGTCGATGGTGATGCCCTGCTCGCGCTCGGCGCGCAAGCCGTCGGTGAGGAGCGCGAGGTCGGTGGTGTCGAGGCCGCGGTCGCGGCTGGCGCGCTCGACGGCGGCGAGCTGGTCGGCGAGGACCGAGCGGGTGTCGTGGAGCAGCCGCCCGACCAGCGTGGACTTGCCGTCGTCGACGCTGCCCGCGGTCGCCAGGCGGAGCAGGTCGTGCCGCCTCTCGCTGCGGGCCGGAGCAGCGAGCTCCATCAGAAGTAGCCCTGCTTCTTCCTGTCCTCCATCGCGGCTTCCGACAGCCGGTCGTCGGCGCGGGTGGCGCCGCGCTCGGTGAGGCGGGAGGCGGCCAGCTCGACGATGACGTCGACGGTGGTCGCCGCGGTCGACTCGACGGCACCGGTGCAGCTCATGTCGCCGACGGTGCGGTACCGGACCGTCCGCCTCTCGACCGGCTCCCCTGGCTTCGGGCCGCCCCACTGGCCTGCGGTGAGCCACATCCCGTCGCGGCGGAACACCTCGCGCTCGTGGGCGTAGTAGAGGTCGGGCAGGACGATGCGCTCCCGCTCGATGTAGCGCCACACGTCCAGCTCGGTCCAGTTGGACAGGGGGAAGACTCGGACGTGCTCGCCCGGCGCGTGGCGGCCGTTGTAGAGGTCCCACAGTTCCGGGCGCTGGCGACGCGGGTCCCAGGCGCCGAACGCATCACGCAGGCTGAACACGCGCTCCTTGGCACGGGCCTTCTCCTCGTCACGGCGCCCCCCGCCGAAGACCGCGTCGAACCGGTTCGCCTCGATCGCGTCGAGGAGCGGGACGGTCTGGAGGGGGTTGCGGGTGCCGTCGGGGCGCTCGCGGAGCCGGCC
>DATLPT010000018.1:0-2521 GCA_035535635.1 Lapillicoccus sp.
CGGACGAGCACCCGGCGGGCAAGCCGTTCAAGGAGGCCCTCGTCGCGGACGGGATCCCGCTCACGTCGTTCGGCGTCGACGACCTCGACGCGGTCCACAACGACCTCGTCGCCAAGGGCGTGACCATCGTCCAGCCGCCGACCGACATGGGACCGGTCCGCACGCTCGTCCTCGACGACACGTGCGGCAACTACATCCAGCTGGCCGAGATGACCGCCGAACCACCGACGACCTAGCCGGCCCGGCCGCCTAGAGCGAGCGGACGAAGTCGCCGACCAGCCGGGCGACCTCGGCCGGCGCCCGTTCGTTGGCCGCGTGCCCCTGCTGCGGCAGAACGGCGAGGGGTCGAGCGGCCGGGAGCACGTCGGCCAACCGGTCCGTGCGCTCGCGCAGGTGGCGTGGCGTCCGCCCACCGGTCAGCAGCAGGACCGGGACAGCGATCGAGGCGTATGCGTCGAGCCGGTTCCCGAGCCGGTTGATCGCGTCCGTGTCGTCGATCTGGCGAGGCACGAACGACCGGATGGTCGGGTTCACGCGGACCAGCGCGAGCATCAGCCAGCCGACGGCGGCCGGCATCCCCACCATCCGCGTGCCGAAGATCCGGAGAGCGGACCCGGGGCGGCCCTTGGCGAGCGCGGCCCGGGCGTCGGTCACGCCGCTATCTCCCCCGATGGGCGACCCGAGCACGATCGGCGGCTCGTAGACGACACAGCCGGCGAAGGGCGCGGGGTCGCGGACGACGGTCTCCAGCGCGACGACCGCGCCGGACGAGTGGCCCACGATGACGCTCGGCTGGCCGATCTCCGCGGCCAGGGCGAGGAGATCGTCGACCTCGAGCGCGAAGTCGGTCGCCGGGTCGGCCGGCAGCTCGGTGCGATACAGCCGTCGCCGGATCCGCACCACCCGCAAGGACGAGACGAGCTCGGCCGCCACCTTGGCCCATGCCGACTCGTCGCTGAGCCCGCCGTGGACCACGAGCACCACCGGTCCGGAGCCCTCGTCCTCGTAGACCACGCCGGCCGGGTCCACCGTCGCCAGCCGCCTCAGCACGGCGCTCACGCTACCGACGGCCCCTGACCCCGTCGGCGCCGCCCATTCCTCAGAATGGCCGGGTGGCGCTCGCCCTCTGTCTTCTCTTCGACCGGCGCACCGATCGACTGGTGACCGCACTGTGGGAACGCCTCGAGGCGCAGGGCGTGGCGACCCTGTTGACGCATACGCACGGTCGCCACCGGCCGCACCTCTCCTACGCCGTCCTCCGCGACGGTGACCTCGAGACCGCCCGGTCCGCTCTGACTCCGCTCCCCCACCTGGGACCGTTCGAGGTCGTCGCGCAGGGCAGCGTGGTCTTCCCCCGCGGCCGGATCGCCTTCGCGTGCGCGGCGCCCGCCGACGTCGTCGCCCGGCAGGAGCGGGTCGTCTCCGCGCTGCGTGACGCGGGGATGGAGCTGCACCGGAACTACGAGCCGGGCCGGTGGGTTCCGCACGTCTCGGTGGCGACCAGCGCCTCCGCCGGGCAGCTCCCGGTCGTCGTCGGAGCGATCTCGGACGTACTGCCGCTTCCCCTGCGCGCCGTCCGGGCCACCGTCATCGAGACCGGCACCGGTGAGCAATGGCCGCTGCCCGTCATGCCCTGACCGTCGGCGCCGCTCGCTATGTTCGTGGACATGGCGGAGTTCGACCACCGGGACATGCGCGGTTCCCGGTTCTACGAGGTCGACCTGCGGGACACCTCGTTCCGGGAGGTCTACTTCAAGAACGTCACCATGCGCGGTGTCGTCCTGGACGACGTCGCGATCGACGGGGAGTTCCGCAACCTGGTCCTGAACGGCGTCGACGTCGCGCCACTCGTCGAGGCCGAGCTCGACCGCCGCGACCCTGAGCGCGCGAAGATGCGACCGACCGGCCCGGAGGGCTTCCGTGAGGCGTGGGACATCGTCGAGCGACTCTGGGGCGGCACCGTCGAGCGCGCCCGCGGCTTCACACCGCAGCAGCTCCACGAGTCGGTCGACGGCGAGTGGTCGTTCATCGAGACGCTGCGGCACCTGGCGTTCGCCACGGACGCCTGGGTGCGGCGCGGCGTCCTCGGCGACCCCTCGCCGTGGGACCCGCTGGACCTGCCGTGGGACGGGATGGAGGACACCCCTGGCGTTCCGCGCGACC
Source organism: Lapillicoccus sp. (assembly GCA_035535635.1). Taxonomy (GTDB): domain Bacteria; phylum Actinomycetota; class Actinomycetes; order Actinomycetales; family Dermatophilaceae; genus Lapillicoccus. Next base: position 2,164 of record DATLPT010000018.1, read on the forward strand.
GCGACGTCCGGCCGACGCTCGACGAGGTTCTTCGCCTACGGCACGACCGGATGGCCACCGTGCGTCACGTCGTCGACGGCCTGACGCCAGAGTCGCTGGCCGCGTCCACCGAGCCGGTCGACGTGCCGGGTTGGCCGCCTCCCGGGCGAAGCTTTCCGGTCTCCGAGTGCCTGCTCACCGTCCTCAACGAGGAGTGGCACCACCGGCTCTTCGCCGAGCGCGACCTCGACGCCCTCGAGGCCCGCTGACCGCCGTCACTCGCCGGCATGCCCGAGAAGGAACCCATGCCGCAGTTCCGGAGCACCGACGAGGGCGACGGCACTCCCGTCGTCCTCGTCGCCGGCTTCCTGGTCGCCGC
>DATLPT010000019.1:0-3661 GCA_035535635.1 Lapillicoccus sp.
ACCATCGCCCGGACCGTCCACCACCACCTGGCCATGCAGGCGCAGGACGTCTCCAGCGGGATGTGGTCGGTCGGCGTGCGCACCGGTGCAATGCGCTCGGACGTGGAGGCGGCCATCGAGGCCCGGCTCATCACCCGCAGCTGGCCGATGCGCGGCACCTTGCATCTGATGGCCACCTCGGACGTGCGCTGGATGTGCCGACTGCTCAACGAGCGGATGGTGGCCGTCCAGCGCAAGGTCTTCGAGGCGTCGGGGCTCACCGAGGACGTCGTCGACAGCGCCCGGAAGGTCCTCGTCGAGGCGCTGACCGGCGGGGTCGCCCTCAGCCGGCCCGACGCCGTCGCGCTCCTCGCCGCGAACGGCGTCGACCCGAGCGGCCAGCGGGCCTACCACCTCGTCGGGCGGTTCTGCCAGGAGGGCCTGCTCTGCCAGGGGCCGGCGGACGGCCGGCAGCCGACCTTCGTCCTCCTCGAGGAGTGGGTGCCCTGGTCATGGGAACCCGACCGCGAGGAGGCCATGGCCGCGCTGGCCACCCGCTACGTCGCCAGCCACGGTCCGGTGACGGAGCGCGACCTGGCCGGCTGGTGCAACCAGAATCTCACCTTCGCCCGCGAGGCGGTCGCGCTGGCGGGCGAAGCGGTGACCACCGAGACCATCGGCGGACAGGCATACCTCGTCGCCGCCGACCGCCCCGAGCCCGCGCGGGACACGCCGGTCCGACTGCTGCCCGGGTTCGACGAGTACGTCCTCGGCTACAAGGACCGTTCGGCGCCGATGACGGCAGTCGAGGAGCTGCGCGTGGTGCCAGGCAAGAACGGGATGTTTCTCGGCACCGTGGTCGTCGGCGGCCTCGTTGTCGGCACGTGGAACCGCAAGACCGCGGGAAAGCGCACCGTGGTCACCGTCACTCCGTTCGGCACGATCAGCGCCGCGCGGCGCCGAGAGGTCGACCGCGCGGCGACGGCCTACGGTCGGTTCCTCGGCAGAGAGATCACGGTCGTCTACGCCGGGTGAGCCCGCCTAGGGTCGTCCGGTGACCGATTCGAGCGCGCTTCCGGAGCCGCCCCATGCCGTCCGGCAGCTGTCGACGCGCAGCGTCCACGGCGACACCGTCGTCGACGACTACGCCTGGATGGCCGACCGCGACGACCCACGCCTGATCGCGTACCTGGAGGCTGAGAACGCCTACGCGGCCGCGCGGACCCGTCACGTCGAGCCGCTGGCCGACACCATCTTCGAGGAGATCCGGGCCCGCACCAAGGAGACCGATCTCAGCGTTCCGGTGCGCCACGGCGGGTGGTGGTACTACGGGCGGACCGTCGAGGGCCTGCAGTACCCGATCGCGGGGCGGGTGGACACCCGAAGCTTTCCCGAACGACCAGTCCTCGGCACCGACGGTCCGCCGGCGGGGGAGCAGGTCGTGCTCGACGAGAACGTCGAGGCGGAGGGCCACGAGTTCTTCGCGCTCGGGGCCAGCGACGTCTCCCCGGACGGGACCCGGCTGGCGTATGCGGTCGACGTCACCGGGGACGAGCAGTACGACCTCCACGTCCGCGACCTGGCCACGGGCGCCGAGCTGGACGACGCGGTCACCCGGATCGGTGCCGGCGTGGCCTGGTCGCTCGACGGCGGCCACCTCTTCTACACGCGCTACGACGACGCGTGGCGCCCCTACCAGGTGTGGCGGCACCAAGTCGGTGCGCCCGCCGACGACGACGTTCTGGTCCACGAGGAGAGGGACGAGACGTTCCGGGTGGGCGTCGGGTCGTCGCGCGACGACCGGTGGGTCGTCGTCGCTGTCGCCTCGTCGACGTCCTCTGAGTACCGGCTCATCGATGCCGCCCGCCCGACGAGTGACCCCGTTCTCGTCGCCGCCAGAAGGTCGAAGGTCGAGTACGACGTCGAGCCGATCGGTGACGAGCTCTTCGTGCTGCACAACCGGGACCGGGTCAACTTCGAGGTGGCGCGTGCGGTCCTGAGCGGCGGAGCCGTCGGCGCCTGGGAGCCGCTGAACGTCTCCTCCGAGGACGAGCTGGTCACCGGCGTGGACTCGTTCGCGACGTTCCTGGCGGTCTCATTGCGAACCAACGGCCAGACGGCGATCCGGATCGTTCCACGAGACCCATTGTCTCCCACTGGTTTGGGCGAGTCCTGGGACATCGCCTTCGACGAAGCTCTCCGCACCGTCGGCGTCGGGGACAACCCGGAGATCGACACACATGCGCTTCGAGTCTTCTACACGTCGATGGTCACCCCGCCCTCGGTCGGCGAGTACGACCTCGAGTCGCGGGAGCTCCGGCTGCTGAAGCGCACCGAGGTCCGGGGTGGCTACGACCCGACCGACTATGTGCAGTCGTTGGAGTGGGCCACGACTGCGGACGGTGCTCGCGTCCCCGTCTCGGTCGTACGCAAGGTTACGACCCCGCTCGACGGGAATGCCGCTGCGGTGCTCTACGGATACGGCGCCTACGGCGCCAGCCTGGATCCGTGGTTCTCGGTGGCCCGGCTGTCGTTGCTAGACCGAGGGGTCGTCTTCGCGATCGCTCACACTCGGGGCGGCGAGGAGCTCGGCCGGCCCTGGTACGACGGCGGCAAGCTCATGGAAAAGCAGCACACGGTCGACGACTTCGTCGCAGCGGGCTCCTTGCTCGTCGAGAAGGGATACGCACACCCGGATCGCCTTGCAGGGGAAGGAGGTTCGGCTGGAGGACTGGTCATCGGTGCGGTCGCCAACCAGGCCCCTGGCCGGTTCCGGGCGCTGCACGCGCAAGTGCCCTTCGTCGACGTGCTCACGACGATGTTGGATCCGAGTCTCCCGCTGACCGCAGGGGAGTGGGAGGAGTGGGGCGACCCGATCAACGACCCGGAGGCGTACGCATACATCAAGGGGTACTCGCCGTACGACAACGTCGGCGAGCACGGATACCCCGCCATCCTCGTGACGACCAACGTCCACGACGTCCGCGTGTACGTCACCGAACCGGCCAAGTGGGTGGCGCGGCTGCGCGGCCGGTCGACCAGCGACCCGGCTCGCGACCCGATCCTCCTGCGGACGTGGATGACCGCCGGGCACGGAGGCCAGTCCGGCCGGTACGACGCGTGGCGCGAGACGGCCTGGGAGCTCGCCGTCCTGCTGGACCTGCTGCAGGCGCGTTGAGGCGTAGCTCATATTCCGCCGGCCATGAACGAGTTGGACGATGGTGGCGTGACTGAGCAACCCGGCAGCGGGACATCCTCTTCTCGGTCGGGGTCGGAGAGCTTCACCGCTCGGCTCCGGCACCGGAGCAACCCGATCGTGCTGCCGTTGGCCGGCGGCCACTGGTCCCCCTTCGGCGTGGTCGAGCACGTCGGCCGACGATCGGGCCGGTCGTACGAGGTGCCGGTCGAGCCGTTCGTCGATGACGCCCACGTGGTCATCGGACTGCCGTGGGGCGCCGACACGAACTGGGCTCAGAACGTCATCGCCGCCGGAGGCTGCCGGATGCGGTGGCGGGGGAGAACCCTGTCACTGACGGACCCGCGGATCGTCGGACCGGACGTCGCGCTGCCGCTGGCCAGAGGTCTCAAGGGGCGGCTCCTGGCGAGGTTGCGCTTGGAGCACTTCCTGCTGTTGGACCGCTGACACCGGAACCGTCGACCGGACGCAATACCCTTCCGGCAA
>DATLPT010000020.1:0-4662 GCA_035535635.1 Lapillicoccus sp.
GCTGCCGGGCCGCCCGTCGGGGTCCCCGCGAAGTATCGGAGCGAAGCGGAGAACTTCGTGGGGTGACAGGGGCGGCCTGCCGTGCGTCGCGGCATCAATGTAACACCGAGCCGGGTCGTGGTGTTCCGAGTGCCCACCCCGCGTGGCTCAGGCGCGCAGCACCTCCACGCCGGACGACGGTACGCCCGGCTCGAGCCGCTGCCACCCTGGGCGGTTCGCGGGCACGAGGACGCCGGCCGCCCGCTCGTGGGTGGAGAGGACGACGACGCTCGGCCCCGCTCCGGAGATGAAGGCGGCGTGCCCCTCCCCACGCAGCGCGTCGACGAGGTCCATCGACGGCGCGAACGCGGCCCGCCGGAAGCCCTGGTGCAGCCAGTCACGCGTGGCGGGCAGCAACAGGTCGGGGCGCCGGCTCATCGCCTCGACGAGCAGGGCGGCGCGGCCCGAGTTGAGCGCGGCGTCGACGTGGTCGACGTGGGGAGGAAGAACGGCGCGGGCGGTATGCGTCGCGAGCTGCTCAGGGGGTACCAGGACGACCGCCGTGATCTCCGGATGAGTCGCGACCGAGGCGGTCCCGGTGGCCGCCGGCGACGGGTCGCCGGGGTCGCGCATCCACGAGACGGTCATCCCGCCGCGGACGCTCGCCGACGCGTTGTCCGGATGGCCCTCCAGCTCGGTCGACAGGTCGGTCGCCACGTCGAGGTCGACGTTCACGGCGGCGCCCGTCTTGGCCTCGGCCCATGACTCGACGTCAGAGAAGACTTGGGCGGCAACGACTCCCGCGACGATCGCCGACGCCGACGAGCCCAGGCCACGGCTGTGCGGGATCCCGTTGCGGGCCTCGAGGCACAGGTCGGCCGGCATGTGCGTCCCGAGTCGGGCGAACCCGTGAGCCATCGCCCGCACCACGAGATGCGTGGCGTCGCGGGGCACGTCCTCGGCGCCCTCACCGGACACCGACACGCGCAGACCGTCGCGGTCGCCGGCGGTCACGTCGTACTCGTCCCACAGTCCAAGGGCCAACCCGACCGAGTCGAACCCCGGTCCCAGGTTCGCGGTGCTCGCCGGGACGCGGATGCGCACCGCGGCTGGACGGCCGGGCATACCCGTTCTCACCCGTCGAGGCCGAGGGCCACGGCCGCGGTGACGGCGTCGACCGGCACTCGGACCGGGACGACCTCGGACCCGTCCGACTGGCGGAGCGCCCACTGCGGGTCCTTGAGCCCGTGTCCGGTGACGGTGCAGACGATGCGCGCACCCGTCGGCACCATCCCGGCTTTGTGTGACGCCAGGAGCCCGGCGACGGAGGCCGCCGACGCCGGCTCGACAAAGACGCCCTCCTTCGAGGAGATCAGGCGATGGGCAGCGAGGATCTGGTCGTCGGTGACCGCGAGGATGTGGCCGCCGGACTCGTCACGCGCCGCCTCGGCCTGCTTCCACGACGCCGGGTTGCCGATCCGGATCGCCGTGGCCACGGTCTCCGGCTCGTCGACGGGGTGGCCCAGGACGATCGGCGCCGCGCCAGCCGCCTGGAAGCCCCACATCTGTGGGGTATGTGTGGTCGGTCCGGGCTGCTCCGAATTCTGTTGATATTGCTGGTAACCCAGCCAGTAGGCGGTGATGTTGCCGGCGTTGCCGACCGGGAGGCAGTGGATGTCAGGGGCGTCGCCGAGGGCGTCGACGACCTCGAACGCCGCAGTCTTCTGGCCCTCGATCCGGGCTGGGTTCACGGAGTTGACCAGCTCGACGGGGTAGGCCTCGGCGAGCTTGCGAGCCAACGTGAGGCAGTCGTCGAAGTTGCCCTCGACCTGCAGGAGAGTGGCGCCGTGCGCGACCGCCTGGCTCAGCTTGCTCATCGCGATCTTGCCGTCCGGCACGAGCACCGCACAGGCCATCCCGGCCTTGGTCGCATACGCCGCGGCCGACGCACTCGTGTTGCCGGTTGACGCGCAGATGACCGCCTTGGCCCCGTGTCCGCACGCGACCGAGATCGCGGTCGTCATCCCGCGGTCCTTGAACGAGCCGGTCGGGTTCAGCCCCTCGAACTTGAGCCAGACCTCGGCCCCGACGAGGGAGGAGAGGTGATCGGCCGGGATGAGCGGGGTGCCGCCCTCGAGAAGCGTCACCACGGGCATACGGGCCAGTGAGGGCAGCCGGTCGGCGTACTCGCGGATCACTCCACGCCACTGGTACGCCACGTCAGGACCCTTCGACCCGCATCACCGAGTCGACGGCCCGGACGATCGGCATCGCGGCGAGGGCCTCGACCGTCGCGGAGAGGGCCGCGTCCGGCGCGGTATGCGTCACGACGACGAGGTTGGCGCGTCCGTCGCTCGACTCGTCGTCGGCCGCGGGGACGATCTGCTGGCGGACGGTCTCGATCGAGACGTCATGGTCGGCGAACGCCGAGGCGACTCCGGCGAGGACACCGGGACGGTCTGCCACGTCGAGGCTGATGTGGTAGCGGGTCTGGGCACTGCCCATCGGCAGGATCGGCAGGTCGGCGTACGCGCTCTCCCCCGGCCCCCGCCCGCCCCCGACCCGATGCCGGGCGACCGCGACGACGTCGCCGAGGACCGCCGAAGCGGTTGGGTCGCCGCCGGCGCCGCGGCCGTAGAACATCAGCTGGCCGGCCGCGTCGGCCTCGACGAACACCGCGTTGAACGCCTCTCGCACGCCGGCGAGAGGGTGCGACCGGGGGATCATCGCCGGGTGGACGCGGACCGAGACGCCGTCGTCCGTGCGTTCGCAGATCGCGAGCAGCTTGACGACGCAGTCCATCTCCTTGGCCGCCGCGACGTCGGCCGCCGTCACCTCGGTGATGCCCTCCCGGTGGACGTCGGCGCCTGACACGCGGGTGTGGAACGCCAGGGAGGCGAGGATTGCGGCCTTGGCGGCAGCGTCGAAGCCCTCGACGTCGGCCGTCGGGTCGGCCTCGGCGTACCCCAGAGCCTGCGCCTGCTCGATCGCGTCGTGGAAGCTCGCGCCGGTGGTGTCCATCTTGTCGAGGACGTAGTTGGTGGTGCCGTTGACGATCCCGAGGACGCGGCGCACGTCGTCGCCGGCCAAGGACTCGCGCAGCGGGCGCAGCAGGGGGATCGCTCCGGCGACGGCGGCTTCGTAGTAGAGGTCGACCCCGGCGTCCTGCGCCGCCGCATACAGTGTCGGACCGTCCTGGGCGAGGAGAGCCTTGTTCGCGGTGACGACCGAGGCGCCGTGCTTCATCGCGCTGAGGATGAGCGAGCGGGCCGGTTCGATGCCCCCGATGACCTCGACGACGACGTCGGCCCTGGTGATGACCTCCTCGGCGTCGGTGGTGAAGAGCCCGGGATCCAGGCCGAGGTCGCTGCGATCGCGTCCGGCTCGACGCACCGCGATGCCGGCGATGTCGAGTGGGCGTCCGACGCGCGCCGCGAGGTCGTCGCGGTGCTGGGTGAGCAGGCGAGCGACAGCCGACCCGACGACGCCGCAGCCGAGCAGCGCGACGCGCAGCGGTTCGTCCTCCTTCGGGTCGCTCACGCCGTCGATCCTGCCGTCGGCCCACCCATCGGTACGCCGATGTTCCGGGATCTGGTCACCCGACGTCCAGCGCGAGCAGGTCGTCGATCGTCTCCCGGCGCAGCAGCACCCGGGCCCGGCCGTCGCGTACCGACACCACCGGAGGACGCGGCGTGTGGTTGTACTGACTGGAGAGCGACCGACAGTACGCACCGGTGCCCGGCACCGCGAGCAGGTCGCCCGGAGCGATGTCGGCCGGCAGGAACTCGTCCATGACGACGATGTCACCGCTCTCGCAGTGCTTCCCGACCACCCTGGACAGGCGGGGCGGAGCCGAGCTGGTGCGGTTGGCCAGCGTGCACGAGAAGTTCGCCTCGTAGAGCGCGGTGCGGATGTTGTCGCTCATGCCTCCGTCGACGGAGAGGTATGCCCGTGACGCCCCCCCGTCGAGGTCGATGACCTTGACCGTGCCCACCTCGTAGAGCGTGAAGGTGCTGGGGCCGGCGATCGCCCGGCCGGGTTCGACCGAGATGTGCGGCACGGCGACCCCGCTGGCGCGGCACTCCCGCTCGACGATCTCGGCCATCCCTGCGGCGAGGTGCTTCGGCGGCAGCGGGTCGTGTTCGGTCGTGTAGGCGATCCCGAACCCGCCGCCGAGATCCAGCTCGGGCAGCTCGACGCCGTGCTCCTTGGCGACCTCGGCGTGCAGGCCGAGCACCCGCCGGGCGGACACCTCGAACCCCGAGGTGTCGAAGATCTGCGAGCCGATGTGGCTGTGCAGCCCGATCAGCTCCAGGTGCGGCGCCACCGCGAGGATCCGGCGGACTGCCTCGGCCGCCTCTCCACCGCTCAGGGAGAAGCCGAACTTCTGGTCCTCGTGAGCGGTGGCGATGAACTCGTGGGTGTGCGCCTCCACGCCGACGGTCACCCGGACCATCACCGGGATCGCCTCCTCGGCCGGCCGATGCTCGGCCAACCCGGCGAGCCGGGCGATCTCGTCGTAGGAGTCGACGATGATCCGGCCCACGCCGTAGCGGAGCGCCTGCTCCAGCTCGGGGACCGACTTGTTGTTGCCGTGCAGGCCGAGCACCCGCCGGGCGGACACCTCGAACCCCGAGGTGTCGAAGATCTGCGAGCCGATGTGGCTGTGCAGCCCGATCAGCT
>DATLPT010000021.1:0-4750 GCA_035535635.1 Lapillicoccus sp.
GGCAGCAGCACCGATCGGCGATTCGGCCGGCCGGATCAACGCCAAGGCCTCCTCGATCGTCGGACCGTCCTCGCAGGCCGACCGGAGCGGGAGCCTGGTGCTCGGCTTCTTCGGACCGGCGCGAGCCACGTCGATCACGCCTCCGGCCGGTATGACCGAGCTCGAAGACGTCGCGTCGACCGCAGGCACGTACAAGGCGACGCTCGAAGTGGCCGCCGGGTCGGCGAGTGCCGGCCCGATCGGACCGCTGACCGCCTCGGCCGCCGGCACCTCAGCGAGCGTCGTGCAGGTGATCGTCATCCGGCCGTAACGCACGTCCCCGAGGCAACGGTCAGGAGCCTGGCGAACCCGGCGCAACTGGTGCGTGAACGCACAATGAGTGAGGTCTAGGGAGTAGTCCGCGACGGTCCGCGGTGGTACGTTTGGGGTACCGGAGTACTGCCTGCTCCGAATTGGGGGAGAGACCGTGATTCGCCGCCATGTGACCGTGCTACGACTCGCCTTGACGGCGGCGGACATCGTGTCCTCGATCCTGTTGTTCGCCCTCATTTCGGCCATCGTGCTGGGTCCCAATTGGCGCGCGGACTGGGTGAAGAGCACCCAGACAGACGGGCTTATCCCCGCACTCGCCTACGCCCTCGGTTGGGTCGGCGCATCGTGGCTCGTCGGCCTGTACCGGCTGCGGGCGCACTGGACGATCCTCGCCGACCTGCGGGCGATCCTGCGGCTGGGCGCCATCGTCGCCTCGGCCACGATCATCATCATCTTCGCGCTCAACCTCGACGAGGTCAGCCGGCCGCTCATCGTCACGTTGATCGTCGCCCAGATGGCCGTGACCTTCGTCTCCCGGGTGGTGATCCGCGAGGTGTTCGGTTGGTTCCGCGTCCGCGGCTACAACACACGCCAGCTCCTGATCCTGGGGACCGGTGATGCAGCCCGCTCCTTCGCGAGCCTGATCGCCCGGCACCCGGAACTCGGCCTCAGCGTCGTCGGCTTCCTGCGGCCGCACGAGCGCGAAGCCGTCGTGGTCGGTGGCCCGATCCTGGGCGGTCTCGACGATATCCAGCGGATCTTCCACGACCGCGTCGTCGACGAGGTCGCCGTCTGCCTCCCGGTGAGCGACTGGGAATTCATCGAGCCCGTCACGGTCCTGTGCCGCGAGGAGGGCAAGGCCGTCCGGATCCCGCTCGCCGACATCGGTCTCGCGTGGTTCACGGGGCGCGTCGAGGACCTCGACGGCGTGCCCGTGCTGTCGCACGTCCAGGTGCCCGACCAGGTCGTCGGCATGATCGCCAAGAGGGCCATGGATATGGCGATGGCAGCGATCGGGATCGTCGCGCTCAGTCCGCTCTTCGGGATCGTCGCCGCGGTCATGGTCGCGAGCGAGGGCCGGCCGGTCTTCTTCCGCCAGGTGCGCGTCGGGCTGCAGGGCCGTCCGTTCACGATCGTGAAGTTCCGCACGATGGTGACCGACGCCGAGGAGCGCTACGCCGAGGTGGTCGGACTCTCCGATACCCAGGGCGCGGCCTTCAAGATGACGAACGATCCACGGATCACGAAGCTCGGCTCGTTCCTGCGCAAGACGAGCATCGACGAGCTCCCGCAGCTCTGGAACGTGCTGCGCGGCGAGATGAGCATCGTCGGCCCGCGGCCGGCGCCGCCCCGCGAAGTCGCCGAATACGACATCTGGCACCGCCGTCGCCTGTCGATGAAGCCTGGGATCACAGGGCTCTGGCAGGTCGAGGCACGCCTCGACGAGGACTTCGACCGGCGCGCAGCCCTCGACCTCCGCTACATCGACGGCTGGTCCGTGTGGCTCGACATGAAGATCATCGCCCGGACGATCCCGGCCATGCTGCAGGGCCGCTAGCCGGTCCACAACGGGCGCCCGCCGTGCGGAACTGCATCCAGGCTCGCCATGATCGGTTCAGGATCCGCGCCGGTGGCCGCGCCGCAGGCAAGGGTTGCCCCGCGATGTCACTCGGCTGCATCGGGCGCGCTTGATCACATCCGCGCCGTGATCGTGACCGACCAAGCGTTGAATCGGGGTAGCGGGCGTCGAATAGGGCGGCGGGCGTCGATAGCCGCGCTGCCCGGGCGCCTGTCGTCAGGGCGGGGCACGCAAGGAAACCAATAGCCGACGTTTGCCGGTGAGCCGCTCGCCGCTTCGCGGCCCCGTGCAAGCAGCCGCGAGCCGGGACGTGATGCAGCCGAGGGACATCAGACCCTGGCTTCGTCTCGGGCACGCTGACGGCCGATGCAGCCGAGGGACATCAGCCACCGACCCTGGCTTCGTCTCGGGCACACGCAGGCTGCGCGCACAGCGCGCGGCGACTGACGGGCCTTGGTCGCCCTGAGGCGTGTACCGCCTATTGTTCCTGTTACCGCCCTTTTCTCAGGGCGCCGGGTTCAGGGCGACCAGCTGCCCGATATTGGCCGCTGCGTTCACCGCTGTCGCGACGCGCGTGCCGGTCGCACCAGCGCCCGCAACGCTCTGGCTGGCCGCTTCCGAAGTCACCTTGTAGGTGTTGGTCGACGGCACGGTCTGGTCGAAGCGCTCGGTCATCCCGCCGGGTGGCGTCACGCTCGTCAGCACGGGCGTGCCGAAGAACCCGACGATCATCCGGTTCGCGCCGGTCGTCGTGATCGATGGCGCGGTGATCGACGTCGAGGACGCGTTGAGCTGGCCGCCGTGAACGTCAACCGGCGTAGTGGCGTCGACGCCCGTATAGGCCACGATGCCACCGGCGGCCGACTGCGCATTCGATAGGGTGAAGGTGTACGAAGCGGGCTCGGAGCCTCCCGCGATCCGGACAAAGACCGCCTGGCGCATCGTCGAGGCGTTGGCATCCAGGCGAACGAGCGTCCATCCCGCCGGCGGGGTGATAGCGGGCGCGCCGCGAACGCTGACGACGGCGAGCAACGCGTCGCCCGAGGTGACACCGGCGGGCGCCGGGATGACGAGGGTTGTCGCGGTCACGTTGTTGGCGGAGCTCGCGCTCCGGAAGGCGATCCCGCTCGGTGGCGCCGCCGCGGTCGTGAACGACCAGGTGACGGGCGCACCGGAGAGGGCGTTGCTCGAGGTGTCGGTGATGCCTGAGGTCAGTGTCGCGGTATAGACCGTTCCGTTGGCGAGGTTGCCGCTCGGATTGAGCGTGGCCGTCCTGGTCGGGTTGTCATACGTCACCACGGCGCTGACCGGGGTATTGCCGGGACCCTCCAGGGTGAAGGTGGTGCCGCTGACGCCGGTGACGTCCTCGTCGAAGGTCGCGGTGACGTTCGCACCGATGGCGACATTCGTCGCGTTGGCGGCTGGAGACTTGGTCGTCACCTGCGGCGGGGTATTGTCGGCCGCCACGGTGGTGAACGTCCATTGCACCTGGACGAGCGCGTTGCTCGAGGTATCGGTGATCCCCGACGTGAGGGTAGCGGTGTAGAGCGTGCCGTTGGCGAGGTTGGCGCTGGGGTTCAGCGTGGCGGTCTTCGTCGGGCCGTCGTAGGTCACCACGGCCGTGACGGCCGTGTTGCCTGGACCCTCCAAGGTGAATGTCGTGCCGTTGACGTTGAGGACATCCTCATCGAACGTCGCGGTGACGTTCGCACCGATGGCGACGTTCGTCGCGTTGGCGGCGGGCGACTTGGTTGTCACCTGCGGCGGGGTATTGTCGGCCGCCGCGGTCGTGAACGTCCATTGCACCTGGACGAGGGCGTTGCTCGAGGTGTCGGTGATGCCCGAGGTCAGGGTCGCGGTATAGACCGTGTTGTTGGCCAGGTTGGCGCTCGGGTCCAGGGTGGCGGTCCGCGTCCCCGCGTCGTAGGTGACCGTGGCCGTGATGGAGACCGGGCCCGGGGCTTCGAGGGTGAATGTCGTGCCGCTCACGCCCACGACGTCCTCATTGAATGTGGCGGTCACGTTCGTCGCGATCCCGACGCTCGTCGCGTTCGCGGCCGGCGTCTTGGTGGTCACCTGCGGCGGGGTGGTGTCAGCCGCCGCGGTCGTGAACGTCCATTGCACCTGGACGAGGGCGTTGCTCGAGGTGTCGGTGATGCCCGACGTGAGGGTCGCGGTGTAGACGGTGTTGTTGGCAAGGTTGCCCGTCGGATCGAGCGTCGCCGTCCTGGTCCCCGCGCTGTAGGCGACCGTGGCCGGGACGGCCGTGTTGCCCGGGCCTTCGAGCGTGAACGTGGTGCCACTTACGCCCACGACGTCCTCTTCGAACGTGGCGGTCACGTTCGTCGCGATCCCGACGCTCGTGGCGTTCGCGGCCGGCGTCTTGGTGGTCACTTGCGGCGGGGTGTTGTCGGGAGGTCCGCCACCGCCAGGCGTCAGCGCCACGAGCTGGCCGATGTTGATGCCGCTGGCAGCGGCGAGCGCGACCCGCGTGCCGGTCGCACCGGCCGAGGCCAGCAACTGGTCGTCGGCCGCGGTCGTGACCTTGTAGGTGTTGGTCGATGGAACCTGCTGGTCGTACCGCTCGGTCATCCCGGCGGGAGCCGTCTCGGTCGTGAGCGCGGCCGTCGCGAACAGTCCGACCAGGAGCCGGTTCGTTCCCGTGGTCGTGATCGACGGCGCGGTGATGGACGTCGACGCGACGTTGGCCTGGCCGCCCGAGGCATCGATCGGATTCGCCGGATCCACGCCGGTATAGGCCAGGATCCCGCCCGCGGCGGACTGGGCGTTCGATAGGGTGAAGGTGTAGGACGCGGGCTCGGATCCGCCCGCGATGTGGACGAAGACGGCCTGGCGGAC
>DATLPT010000022.1:0-8189 GCA_035535635.1 Lapillicoccus sp.
ATCGAGACGCTGCTCAAGCAGACCGACGGCCAGAGCGCCAAGATCTCGCCGCAGCGGATGGGCGAGATCCAGAACGACACCTACAACGGGTTCGCGCCGACGCTGGTGCAGGCGCTGCTCCAGATCGACCTGTCCGGCGACGAGTTCACCCAGCAGGCCCAGATCCTGCTCGGTGACTGGGACTTCATGCAGCCGGCCGACAAGGGCCGCTCGTCGGTCCGGGCCGCCTACTACAACGCGGTGTGGATGCGGATCATCGAGTACACCTTCAACGACGAGCTGCCGCAGGACCTCCAGGCCAACGGCGGCGCGCGCTACATGGCCGCCATGCTGACCCTGTTGAAGGACCCGACCAACGGCTGGTGGGACGACCGCCGCACGCCCGGACTGGTCGAGACGCGCGACGAGATCCTTCGCCGGGCGCTCGTGCAGGCCCGCCTCGACCTGGCCAAGCACCTCGGCAAGGACCCGGTCACCTGGTCGTGGGGAGAGCTTCACACGCTCACCGAGGAGCACCAGGTGCTCGGCGGGCCCACGGTGCCCGACGTCGTGCGCAAGGTTTTCAACCGCGGGCCGGTGGAGCTCGGCGGCGGGTCGTCCATCGTCAACGCCAACGGCTGGGACGCCTCGAGCGGCAACTTCGACGTCGACTGGGCGCCGTCGATGCGGATGGTCGTCGACCTCGGCAACCTCGACGAGTCGACGTGGGTGACCCAGACCGGCACGAGCGGCCACCCCTATTCGGCGCACTACGTCGACCAGCTGGACGCCTGGGCGGCCGGCGAGACGTTCCCGTGGCCGTTCAGCCGCGGCGCCGTCGAGCAGGGCCGCCAGGAAGAGCTGGTCCTCACGCCGCAGGACGCGTCGTCAGGCTGAACCCAGCCGGACCGAGCCGCCTGACGGCGTCACGGCGACGTGGACGCGGACGTCGTGGTCCTCGACCGGGATCTCGCCGGAGGCCAGCAGCTCGCCGTCGTTGAGCAGGACGACGAGCAGCGCGTCGGGTCGCCGCCGGCCCAGGGCGCGGTCGTAGGAGCCGCCGCCCTGGCCGAGCCGGTTCCCGTCCGAGTCCGCGGCGAGGCCCGGCAGGAGAACGACCTCGGACTCGTGAATCGCCTTCAGCCCCAACGGTGTGCTGGTTCCGGCGACTCGCCAGTCCAGGTCACGGTCGGGGAGCATGACGGGCATGACCACCTCATGGCCGACCGACGCGAGCCGCTGGACGAGCCGGTGCGTCGGCGGCTCGGTCGGCAGCGACTCGAAGGCGGCCACACGGCATACTCGACCTCCCGTCCGCTCCTCGACGAGCGCCATCACGTGGCGGGCGAGAGCCGTGGCCTCCGCCTCGATGTCGCGCTCCGGAAGCCGGTCCCGGCGGGTCTGGCGGAGGCGTCGGCGCAGGGCCGGCTTGTCCGCGGACGTCGCGTCGACGGTCACAGCGGTCATCGTAGGCTGGCCCGCATGAGCGCTGCGGGGCTGGCGGAGGCACGTCGGCGGATGGCCCGGCACGGCGAGAGCGAGGGGGCGGTGCTCGCCTTCGAACGCAGCTACGCCGAGCTCGAGCAGGTCCTCGAAAGCGGTTCCGGTGGAACGATTCCGGAGTCGACGATCGACCCGCTCACGGACGTTCCGTCGCTGGAGGACCACGCTCCGTCGGACGAGGCTCTGTCCGCCGCCCTGCGCCAGGTCGCGATGGTCAAGCTCAACGGCGGGCTGGGCACCTCGATGGGGATCACCGGCCCGAAGTCGGCGCTCGTCGTCAAGGACGGGCTGTCCTTCCTCGACGTCATCGCCCGACAGACGCTCGCGCTGCGCAAGCAGTACGGCGTCGACCTGCCCCTCATCCTGATGAACTCGTTCCGCACGCGCGACGAGTCGTTGGCGATTCTCGGGCGCTACCCCGACCTGGACCTCGACGGCCTGCCGCTCGACTTCCTCCAGAGTACGGAGCCCAAGCTGCGGGTGGACGACCTGTCGCCGGTCGACTGGCCCGCCGACCCTGAGCTCGAGTGGTGTCCGCCGGGACACGGCGACGTCTACCTGTCGCTGTCGACCACCGGTCTGCTGAAAGCATTGTTGGACAAAGGTTTTCGCTACGTGTTCCTGT
Source organism: Lapillicoccus sp. (assembly GCA_035535635.1). Classification (GTDB taxonomy): domain Bacteria; phylum Actinomycetota; class Actinomycetes; order Actinomycetales; family Dermatophilaceae; genus Lapillicoccus. Next base: position 2,108 of record DATLPT010000022.1, read on the forward strand.
CCAACGCCGACAACCTCGGCGCGACCTGCGACCCGCGGATCGCGGGGTGGCTGGTCGAGAACGACGTGCCGTACGTCGCGGAGGTGTGCGACCGGACGGTCAACGACCGCAAGGGTGGACATCTCGCCGTGCGCAAGAGCGACGGCCAGCTGGTGCTCCGCGACAGCGCGATGGTCGAGCAGCAGGACGAGGACGCCTTCCAGGACATCGCGCGGCACACGACGTTCCACGCCAACAACCTCTGGGTCGACCTGCGCGTCCTCGACCGCCTGCTGAGCGACAGCGAGGCCAGGGGCGAGGCGGGCATCGGACTGCCGATTCTCGTCAACCGCAAGACCGTCGACCCGTCGGACTCGGCGTCGACCGACGTCATTCAGATCGAGACGGCGATGGGTGGGGCGGTCGGCCGGATCGAGGGAGCGCGAGCGATCCATGTGCCGCGCACCCGGTTCCGCCCGGTCAAGACCACCAACGAGCTGCTCCTTGTGCGGTCGGACATCTTCGAGCTCGACGACCAGTCCGCGATCGTCTCGCTCATCACGCATCCCGATCCCTACGTCGACCTGGACAAGCCGTACAAGCTGGTGCCCGGCTTCGAGGAGCGCTTCCCGAAGGGCGCGCCGTCGCTGCGCGAGGCGACGTCGTTGCGGGTCGAGGGCGACGTGACGTTCGGCGCCGACGTCGTGTGCATCGGCGACGTGACCGTCCGGGCGTCGGGCCGCGCCACCATCGAGGACGGCCGCCGCCTGACCGGGGTGACCTCTCTCGACCGGGCCGGCTGAGGTGCGGACGCTCGAGGAGCACCGCGACGCGATCCTCGCGGCGATCAGCCCGCACGCGCCGGCCCGCCTCCCGCTCGCCGAGTGCCTCGGTCTGGTGCTCTGCGAGGACGTCACGTCCCTCGTCGACCTGCCGGGCTTCGACAACTCGGCGATGGACGGGTATGCGATACGTGCCGTCGACGTGGCGGGTGCCGAGGCCGCCGTGCCCGGCTCCGCGGTCCGGCTGCCGGTGGTGGCGGAGGTCGCCGCGGGGGCGGTCGCCATGCGCGCCGTACGGCCCGGCGAGGCAGTGCGGATCATGACCGGGGCGATGCTCCCGGACGGGGCTGACGCGGTCGTCAAGGTCGAGGACACCGACGGCGGCACCGAGACCGTCCAGATCCGGTCCGGAGTCCCGGCCGGCACGTCGGTGCGCCCGGCCGGCGAGGACGTGAAGCAGGGGCAGGTCGTTCTGTCGGCGGGCATGGAGATCGACGCTCGCCGGGTGGCCCTCCTCGCCGCCACCGGTCATGGCGAAGCACTGGTGCGGCCCCGGCCGCGCGTGGCCATCGTGTCGACGGGCGCGGAGCTGGTGCCGCCGGGAGAACCGTTGCCGCCCGGGCAGATCCACGAGTCCAACTCCTACATGCTGGAAGCCGCCGTGGTCGCGACCGGCGCGGTCGCCGTCCGGCAGCCGACCGTCGACGATGACCCGGCCGCCGTCCTCGAGGCGGTCGCGGCCCTGGCCGCGGACGTCGACGCGATCGTCACCAGCGGGGGCGTGAGCATGGGCGCCTACGACGTCGTCAAGGAGTCGTTGCGTGACAAGGGCGTCGCCTTCGTCCAGGTCGCCATGCAGCCGGGCAAGCCGCAGGGCTTCGGCCTGGTCGGCGACCGAAAGGTGCCGCTGTTCGCCCTTCCTGGGAACCCCGTCTCCTCGTACGTGTCCTACGAGGTGTTCGTCAGGCCCGCCCTGCGGCGGCTGATGGGGCGCGAGCCGGAGCTGCGGCCCACGCTGCCGGCGCGCCTCGAGCACGCCCTGTCGTCGCCGCCGGGACGGGCGCAGGTCGCGCGAGCGGTGGCGACGCATACCGAGTCGGGCTGGCGCGCGGATCCGGTCTGGGGGCAGGCGTCGCACTTCGTGGCCGACCTGGCCCGGGCCAACGCGTTCGTGTTCGTGCCAGCCGACGTGACGCGCGTCGAGGCCGGTGAGGAGGTCGACATGTGGCTGCTCGCCGAACCTGAGGCAGGATGACGCCATGAGCGACGGCCGGCTCGACGAGGGACGGCTGACGCACGTCCGCGCCGACGGCTCGGCCCACATGGTCGACGTGAGCGGCAAGGCGGTCACAGCGCGACAGGCGTCGGCGGCGGGACGCGTCCTGCTGTCGCCCAAGGCGGTGGCGGCGCTGCGGTCCGGCGAGGTCCCCAAGGGCGATGCCCTCGCCGTGGCGCGGATCGCGGGCATCCAGGCGGTCAAGCGGACGCCGGAGCTGGTGCCCCTCGCGCACCCGGTGGCGGTGCACGCGGTCGCCGTCGATCTCACGGTCGTCGACGACGGCGTCGACCTCGTGGCGACGGTCCGGACCGCGGACCGGACGGGGATCGAGATGGAGGCGCTGACGGCGGTGTGCGTCGGAGCGTTGGCGCTCGTCGACATGGTCAAGGCGGTCGACAAGCACGCGCGCATCACCGACGTGCGAGTGACCGCGAAGTCGGGTGGGCGATCAGGCGACTGGAGCGAGACGTGACCGGCGGGCGGCGGGCGGTCGTCATCTGCGCGTCCACTCGCGCGGCGACCGGGGCCTACCCGGATCGGACCGGGCCGCTCATCGTCGACGCTCTCCGGGGCTGGGGCTACGCCGTCGACGACGCGACGGTCGTGCCCGACGGCGAGCCGGTGGCCGAGGCGCTCGGGGTGGCGCTGACCGGCGCGCCCGCGCTGGTCCTGACCACCGGTGGCACCGGGATCTCGCCGACCGACTCGACGCCGGAGATGACCCGGCGCCACCTCGACCGTGAGGTACCGGGCGTCGCCGAGGCGATCCGGGCCGCTGGGGTCGCGAAGGGCGTGCCGACCGCGATGCTGTCGCGGGGCCTGGCCGGAGTGGCGGGGCGGTCGCTGGTCGTGAACCTGCCCGGCTCGACCGGCGGGGTCAAGGATGCCCTCGCGGTCCTGGCCGACGTGGTGGGTCACGCGATGGACCAGATCGAGGGCGGGGATCACCGGTGATGGAGCGCCCGGTCCAGGACTGGCCCGTGAGGCTTGTGTCGCACGACGGCCGATCCCCGTCCCTCGTCCTGCGCGCGCTGCAGCAGCGGGACCGCCCCGAGTGGGAACGGGTGCGCCACGCCAACCTCCAGTACGTGGGCCAATGGGAGCCGACGGCGCCGGACGGGGTCGGCCGGCGGGTCACATTTCGTCAGTACGTCAAGAGCCTCGACCGGGAGGCTCGTGCCGGGCGCATCGTCCCGTTCCTGATCGAAGCGGACGGCCGGATCGCGGGACAGATGCACCTGTTCGGGATCGTGCACGGGTCGCTGCTGTCGGGCTCGGCGGGGTACTGGGTGGCCGAGGAGCATGCGGGACGCGGCATCGCCACGCGGGCGCTGGCGATGGTGTGCGACTACGCGTTCGGGCCGCTCGGGCTGCACCGGGTAGAAGTGAACGTGCGGCCGGAGAACGCGCCCTCGCTGCGGGTCGTGGAGCACCTGCGGTTCCGCGACGAGGGAGTGCGGGAGCGGTACCTCCACATCAACGGCGGCTGGCGCGACCACCGGACCTTCGCGCTGACGACGGACGACCTCGACCGCGGGCGCGTCCTCGAGCGGTGGACGCGGGCGCATACGCAACCCTGACGTCCCGTCACACCAGTCCCAGCAGACACATCAGCGACACACCGTTATCGATGCGCTCCCGGCGCGGCGTGACCGCCTACCGTCGGATTCGTGCAGCCCAGCAGCCTGATCTTCCTCGTCATCGTGGCGATCTGGGTTGCCTATCTGATCCAGCACTGGGTGCGGCGCCGGGAGCACCTCGCGACGGCGCGTTCGGTGGACAAGTTCAGCGAGGCGATGCGCGTGCTCGAACGCCGGAACCCTCTGTCGACGACGGCGCCGGTCGCGGGCGCCGCCGCCCTTCGAGCCGGCACTGGAACCGCCAGCCGTGCCGGCGGCCATAGCCGACCGGACGCCGTCGACAAGCGCGCCACGGTGAGCTCGCCGCTGCGGGCTCGCGGCGCCGACGGCCCGCTCCCGCCGGCGCACCCGGTCCCGCTGATCGAGCTCGTCCCGCACCGGACCGCCGCCCAGGTGGCCATGCGCCGAGTGCGCGGGATCTTCTTCATGGCCGCCCTGGTCGCGGTGCCGGCCACCGTCGTGCTCTCGATCGCCCACGTCCTCAAGTGGCTGAGTGTCGGCATCGCGCTGGGCGGGTTGTTCGCCGCCTTCGTCTGGCTGCGGGTGTCCGCCGTGCGCGAGCACAAGATTCGCGCCGCCCACCGCGCCGAGAAGCGCCGCCTCGAGCGGTCGCGGGCCCACGTCGCGGCGACAGCCCGTCCCCGCCGGGACGCCACACCGGCGAGCACCGCCTCGCTGCACGACACGCATACCGACGACGCCGCACCGGGCGGCTGGAAGCCCGTACCGGTCCCGCCGCCGACCTACACGCTCAAGGAGCCGGCGTACCGGCCCGAGCCGGCCCACCACAGCGACCGGCCGGTGCCGGTCGAGGTCGAGGACGACGACATCGACATCGACATCGTCCCGGTGGGTTCGTCGCAACGCCTCGTCGGCAGCTGAGCGCCGGGCTCGGCGCAGCTCACAGCTGGTCGAGCGGCACCGATTCGTCGGCGATCCGGTCGGCGGGGATCTTGCGACCAACCACCTCGCGTAGCGTCTCGACGACGTCCCAGACGTTGACGTGCATCGCCGCGGTGACGACGTCGTCCTTGGTCCAGAAGGCGAGGAACGCGCCACCGTCGAGGTCGCCGCGGACGACGACGTCGTCGTCGGCCTGTCCGAGACCGACGTATTCCATGCCCAGGTCGTACTGGTCGGTGTAGAAATATGGCTGCCAGTCGTAGACCGCGTCCCGGCCGAGGACGGTATCAGCGGCCAGCCGGCCCTGCCGGATCGCGTTGTCCCAGTGCTCGACGCGTACCCGCCGGCCGAGGGTGGTGTGAAAGGCGTTGGCCACGTCCCCGGCGGCGAGGATCGCCGGGTTGCCGGTCCTCAGGCGCTCGTCCACGGCGACCCCGTTGTCCACGACCAGGCCGGCATCGGCCGCCGGAGCGGTGTTCGGCGTCACCCCGACCCCCACCACGACGACGTCGGCGGGCAGGAGCTCGTCCGGGGTGAGCACGCCGGTGACCTGGTGGTGTTCGCCGATGATCGCCGACACCGTGGACCCGGGGCGAAGGTCCACGCCGTGGCGTCGATGAAGATCGCCGAAGTACCGGCCCAACCGGTCGCCGAGGACCCGCTGCAAGGGGACGAGGGAGGACTCGAGCACCGTCACCTCAGCCCCGGCGAGCCGCGCCGCCGCGGCCACCTCCAGGCCGATCCACCCGGCGCCGATGACCACGACGCGGCAGCCCTCGGTCATCTCCTCGCGCAGGGCGTCGGCGTCGCCGATCCGGCGCAGCGTGTGGACGCCGTCGTGGTCGATCCCGGGCAGCGGCAGGCTGCGCGGGGTCGCGCCGGTGGCAAGGACCAGATGCCGGTAGGGAAGCGTCTCGCCGGACGCCAGGCGCACCGAGGACCGGGCGGGGTCGACCGACACCATCGCTTCCCCGAACCGCGTCGCGACCTCGTGGGACGAATACCAGTCGTCGGGGTGGACGAAGAGGCTGTCCCTCGCCGACGTGCCCTGCAGGTACTCCTTGGAGAGCCCGGGTCGCTCGTACGGCCGGGCCTCTTCGTCCCCCACGATCGTGATGGCGTCGCCGTAGCCGCCTTCTCGGAGACGCTCGGCCGCCGTGGCGGAGGCGAGACCGCCACCGACGAGGACGCACCCGATGTCTGGCCCATTCATGTAGTGGCTCCTCTCGCTCGTGGGCCTAGCGGCCCAGCACTGCGAAGAACTCGGCCCGGGTGGCGTCGTTCTCGCGAAGGGCTCCGGTGAGCGCGGACGTGCGGGTCAGCGCCCCGCCGGCCCGGACGCCCCGCAGCGTCATGCACGTGTGCTCGGCCTCGACGACGACGCCGACCCCCTTCGGCCGCAGCTCCCGGTCCAGCCAGTCGGCGACCTGCAGGGTCAGCCGCTCCTGCACCTGCGGCCGCCGCGCGAACATCTCCACGACGCGGGCGATTTTGGACAG
>DATLPT010000023.1:0-16361 GCA_035535635.1 Lapillicoccus sp.
CAGCACCCACCGCGCGAACCACCGTGGGTACGTCAGCAGGTCGTAGCGCGGTCCGCCGAACAGGTCGGCCCGCATGATCCTGTGGTCGGCGGCGAAGTACTCGCCCATATCCGCCTGGACCGAGTGAAGCGTGCCCAGCACCTCGTCGTCGAGCAGCTGCCGGATGACGTCGAACTTCGGCAGGTGTGCGGACCACAGCGCCTCCCGCAGAAACACCCCGGACCGTTCCGCGGCCGTCGTCATGCGGGCGACCTCGGTGTCGTCGAGACCAATCGGCTTCTCCACGAACGTGTTCCGGCCGGCATCGATCGCGAGGAGGGCGTGCTCGACGTGGAGGTGGTGCGGCGTGGCGACGTAGACGACATCGAGGTCGGCGTCGTTCACGAGCCCTTCGTACGAGCCGTAGACCCGCGCTCCGTCGAGGCCGGCCTCCGCCAAGAACGAGCGGGCCGATCCAAGCGAACGGGACCCGACCGCATACACCTCCTGGCGGGTGTAGGTGCGCAGCGCACCGACGAACCGGCGCGCGATCCACCCGGTGCCGAGGATGCCCCACCGCAGGGGTGGGGCATCTCGCGACTCGGGCGTCCGGGCAGCCGGAAGCGACGAAGGAAACGTCATTGGCGACCCCTCAAGCGTTCTGGGGGAAGCCGAGGTTGAGGCCGCCGTGGCTGGGGTCCAGCCAGCGTGAGGTGACGACTTTGCCGCGGGTGAAGAAGTGGACGCCCTCGATGCCGTGTGCGTGGGTGTCGCCGAAGAGCGAGTTCTTCCAGCCGCCGAAGGAGAAGTAGCTGACCGGCACGGGGATCGGCACGTTGACGCCGACCATGCCGACCTCGATCTCGTGCTGGAACCGGCGCGCCGCGCCACCGTCGTTGGTGAAGATGGCGACGCCGTTGCCGTACGGGTTGCGGTTGATCAGGTCGACGCCGTCCTCGTAGGAGTGGACTCGGACGACCGACAGCACCGGCCCGAAGATCTCGTCGTCGTAGACCGACATGCCCGGCTCGACGTTGTCGAAGAGCGTCGGGGCGAGGAAGTACCCGTCGCCGTCGGCGTCGAAGTCGGCGCCGCGCCCGTCGACGACAAGCGTCGCCCCGTCGGCCACGCCGGAGTCGAGGTAGGACACCACCTTGTCGCGGTGCTGGCTGGTGACCAGTGGGCCCATGTCGCAGCCGCGGGTGCCGTCGCCGGTGACCAGCTTGCCCATCCGGTCGCGGATCTTGGAGATCAGCTCGTCGGCGATCGGCTCGACCGCGACCAGCGCCGAGATGGCCATGCACCGCTCACCGGCGGACCCGAAGCCGGCGTTGACCGCGGCGTCGGCGGCCAGGTCGAGGTCGGCGTCCGGCAGCACCAGCATGTGGTTCTTGGCCCCGCCCAGCGCCTGGACCCTCTTGCCGTGGGTCGTGCCGGTCTCGTAGACGTACTTGGCAATCGGGGTCGACCCGACGAACGAGACGGACTTGATGTCCGGGTGGGTCAGCAGCGCGTCGACGGCCTCCTTGTCGCCGTTGACGACGTTCATGACGCCGTCGGGCAGCCCGGCTTCCGTCCAGAGGCGGGCCACGGCGAGCGCGGCCGAGGGGTCCTTCTCACTGGGCTTGAGGACGACGGCGTTGCCGCAGGCGATGGCGATGGGGATGAACCACATGGGCACCATGGCCGGGAAGTTGAACGGGGAGATGACCGCGCACACGCCGAGCGGCTGACGCATCGAGTACACGTCGACGCTGGTCGACGCATTCTCGGAGAAGCCGCCCTTGAGCAGATGCGGGATGCCGCAAGCGAACTCGGCGACCTCGAGGCCGCGTGTCACCTCGCCGACCGCGTCGTCGAGGACCTTGCCGTGCTCGGCGGTGATGAGCGCGCCGATCTCCTTCTTGCGCTCGTCGAGCAGCTGCCGGAACGCGAACAGGACGTTGGTGCGCTTGGCCAGCGACGTCTCGGCCCACTGCGGCCAGGCCGCCTTGGCGGTCGCGACCACCTCATTGACGAGGTGCGCCGACGCGAGGTCGAGGACCCCGCTCTGTTCGCCGGTGGCCGGGTTGAACACCGGCGAGGTGCGCTCGGCCGTGCCCTGCCAGTCCGAGCCGGAGACGAGGTGGGTGATGCGGGTGGGGGTGCTCATGAGATGTCCTTCGAGGGTGTCGCGGTGGCGGGTGACTGGAACGTGGGGGGCGCGGCCCACTTGTCGAGGTAGGAGCGGATGGTGTCTCGCATGTAGACGCTCGAGTCGGCGGCCCGGTCCTCCCAGGCGAACACGCACGACGTGACGATGCCGTCGAAGCCGATCCGCTCGAGGCCGGCGAAGAACTGGTCGAAGTCGACCTCGCCCTGGCCGATGTCGAGGTGCTGGTGGACGGTGACCTGCGACCCGGGCGGGTTGACGATGTAGCGCAGCCCGGACGACGCGGTGTGGTCGTAGGCGTCGGCGACGTGGACCATGGTCAGCAGGTCGCCGGCCTTGTCCATGATCCCGTCGCAGTCGTTGCCCTGGTGGAAGGTATGCGGTGCGCAGTAGAGGAACGACACGTTCGGTGAGTTGATGCCTCGGATGAGGTCGACGGCGCGCTTGCCGTCCTCCTCCCAGTCGTCGGGGTGTGGCTCCAGAACCAGCCGGATCCCGGCCTTGTCGAACTCGGGGAGCAGCTCGTCCATCGATTTCCAGAACTGACGCTCGCAGGCGGCCGCCTCGCGCGGGTTGCCGTTGAACTCGGAGTTCATCGTGTCGGCGCCGAGATCGGAGGCGATCTGGATGGCGCGCTTCCAGTAGCGCACCGCCGCGAGCCGATCCTCCTCGTCGGGACCGGACCATGGGAACAGCGGCAGCACCGACGAGACGCCGACGCCGGCCGAAGCGAGGGCCTTGCGGAAGGCCGCCACGCCCGCGTCGTCGACCCGGGGGTGGTTGAAGAAGGGAATGAAGTCCTCGCGCGGGGACAGCTCGATCCACTCGTAGCCGAGGTCGGCCACGAACCCGGGGAGCTCGAGGAGCGGGACGGTGCGGAACATGTAGGGGTCGAGGGCGAGCTTCATCGCGGGTCCTCTCGAATGGTCGGCGTGATCAGTGCACGCTGCGTGGCTTTGTGGGACTGGTAGGTCTCGTATGCGTCCTTGGTCGAGTCCAGCTCGGCGACCTCGCCGACGGGGACGTCCCACCAGGCCTCGCTGTCGGGGGCGTACACGAGCGGGTCGGTCTCTACGTGGATGACGATGGGCCCGGCGTCCGCGGGAGCGGCCTTGGCCTGCTTGATTGCCTGCTCCAGCTCGGGGTGCGAGTGCACCTCGATCACCTGGGCGCCGAGGCTGCGCGCGTTGGCGGCGAGGTCGACGGCGATCACCTCGCCGTCGAGCCGCCCGCTGGACTCGTCGCGCATCCGGTAGCGCGTGCCGAACCGTTGGGACCCAAGCGATTCCGACAAAGAGCCGATCGAGTGGAAGCCGTGGTTCTGCACGAGGACCACGACGACCTTGATCCGCTCCTGGACGGCGGTCACCAGCTCCGTCGGCATCATCAGGTAGCCGCCGTCGCCGACCATCGCGAAGACGTCGCGGGTCTCGTCCGCAAGCCGGATGCCGAGGGACGCCGGGACTTCGTAGCCCATGCATGAATAGCCGTACTCGACGTGGTACGCCTTGCGGTCGCGCACCCGCCACAGCTTGTGCAGGTCTCCGGGCATGGACCCGGCGGCACAGAGGACCACGTCGCGCGGGTCGGTCAGCTCGTTGACGGCGCCGAGCACCTCGCCCTGGGTGAGCAGCCCGTCCGCAAGGGAGTCGGTGACCTCCACCGGCGGGTGGTATGCGGCTTCGACCTGCTCGTCCCAGGCTCGCCACAGCTCGGCCTGGCGTTCCCGGTATGCGTCGTCGACGGCATACCCGTCCAAGGCGTCGGTGAGAGTGGTGAGGGCGGAGCGGGCGTCGGCGACGACCTCGAGACCGGAGTGCTTGGCCGCATCGAACCGGGCGACGTTGACGTTGACGAAGCGAACGTCATTGTCCTGGAACACGGTTCGCGACGCCGTGGTGAAGTCGCTCCACCGCGTCCCGATCCCGATCACGACGTCGGCCCCCGCGGCAATGGCGTTGGCCGCGGTCGTGCCGGTCGAGCCGACCGCACCCATCTCTTGGGGATGCCCGTGGGGCAGGGAGCCCTTCCCGGCCTGGCTCTCGCCCACCGGGATGCCGGTCCGCTCGCAGAAGGCCCGCAGTGCCTCCTCGGCTCCGGAGTAGTGCACGCCACCGCCGGCCAGGGCCATCGGCCGCCTCGCCGACCGGATGAGCTCGGCAGCCGTCGCGATGTCAGCGGGGTCGGGCTGGGCCCGCGAGATCCGCCAGGTCCGCGGCGCAAAGAGCTCGACCGGCCAGTCGTACGCCTCGGCCTGGACGTCTTGCGGCAGGGCGATCGTCACGGCGCCGGTCTCGGCCGGATCGGTCAGCACCCGCATACCGCCCAGCAGGGCCGAGGCCAGCTGCTCGGGCCGGTCCACCCGGTCGAAGTAGCGGGAGAGCGGTCGGAACGCGTCGTTGACGGTGACGTCACCCGCATACGGCTGCTCCAGCTCCTGCAGGACCGGGCGGGCGACGCGGGTCGCGAAGGTCCCCGACGGCAGCAGCAGCACAGGCAGGCGGTTGATCGTAGCCAGCGCCGCGCCGGTGAGCATGTTGGTCGAACCGGGACCGACCGACGCCGTGCACACCCACGTCTGGAGACGGTCCTTCTGGCGGGCGTACGCCACCGACGTGTGCACCATGGCCTGCTCGTTGCGAGCCAACACATACCGAAGCCGCTCGTCGCCAGAGGTGGTCAGCTCGTTCTCCAGCAGGGCCTGGCCGACCCCGGCGACGTTGCCGTGGCCGAAGATCCCGAAGCAGCCGGCGAAGAGCTTCTGCCGCTCACCGTCCCGCTCCGTCCACTGCGCGGCCAGGAACCGCACCACCGCCTGGGCCACGGTCAGTCGGACGGTCTGCTGGGTCGTCGAACGCGTCATCGAACGCCTCCCAAGGGAATTCTCGGGTCAACGGGCAGGGACGTCCAGGTCTCGCGGACCCAGCTGTGGGCGGGGTCGTCGCAGATGAGCCAGGCTCGCTCGGGACCGGGGCCGGCCATGACGTTGAGGTAGTAGAGGTCGTATCCCGGTGCAGCCATCGCCGGGCCGTGCCAGCCGTAGGGGACGAGGACGACGTCTCCCGTTCGGACCTCGGCGAGGACGTCGATCTCGCGCTCGGCCGTGCCGTAGACCCGCAGATACCCGAGCGGGTCGGCGCCCTCCGGCGCACCTTCGGTCGGCTGGACCTCGTGGTAGTAGATCTCCTCGAGCTGCGACTCGACCCCTCGGCGGCGCGTGTCGTGCTTGTGCGGGGGATAGGAACTCCAGTTCCCGGCCGGCGTCACCACCTCGCAGGCGATGAGCGCCTCGGCGTCGAGGACGCCGGGCACCCCGAAATTGCGGACCTCACGGGAGGCCTGGCCGGCGCCGCGCAGCTCTACCGGGACCTCGTCGACAGCCAGGTGGCGGAAGGCCGGGACCGGCCCCAGGGGCTCTGGCGGCACGACGGCGACGGCGAGGGCGACACGGCAGGGCTGGTCGGTCTCGAGGACGAGGTCGGAGTCGCGCGGCACGTAGGCAACGTCGGCCGGGCCGGCGAAGACGGAGGAGCGTCCGGCCAGTCGGACGGTGGAGACGGCGCCCGACGACTCGGTGCAGCGCACGTCGACGGACCCCGACAATGGCACCACGATCAGCTCACGCTGGCCGGTCGACAGCCCGCGCTCCTCACCGGGCACGAGTGAACCCGCATACAGGCCGGTGTACTTCCATCCCTGAACGCTGTCGTCCACGGCGACCGGCCAGTCCTCGCGCTCGGCGGTTCCGAGCGGGAGGACCCACTCGCTGGTCACCGCGCGGCCCCTTGTCGGCCATGGACCAGCTCGGCCGCGATGTCGACGGCGGCGGCCACGTCGCCGTCCGGAGGGTAGAGGAGCGCGCGGCCGACGACGAGACCACGCACCGCCGGCAGGTCCAGGGCCCGGCCCCAGGAGGCATACGTGTCCTGCGGGTCGCCCTGGGGGTCACCGCCGAGCAGCAGCGTCGGCAGGGTCGTGCTGTCCATGACGCGGGGGAGGTCGTCGACCACGGGGAGCTTCAGCCAGGTGTAGGCGCTGAAGGCGCCAAGCGCGGAGGCGATGTGGATCGACTTGATCGTCGAGTCCGGGTCGAGGAGGTTGGTGATGCGACCATCGCGCCGCACCGACAGGAAGGGCTCGACCATCGCCATGAGCTGGTGCCCGGCGAGGGCGGTGACGGCAGCGGCGCTGGCCTCCAGGGTTGCCGCCGTGCCCGGGTCTTCGAGACCGATGCGGGTGAGCATCTTGCCGCCGTCGAGGCCCAAGGCCGCGATGTCCGCCGCGCGGTATGCCGTGAACCGGTCGTCGAGCTCGAAGGCCGCACCCTGCAGGCCACCCCGGTTCATCGACCCGATCACGATCTTGTCCTCCAGCGCGCCCATGAGCAGGAGGTCGTCGAGGATGTCGGGCGTTCCCAGGACGCCGTCGACGCCCGGACGCGAGGCCGCGGTCGCCAATCGGGCGAGGAGGTCGCTGCGGCTGGCCATGGCCATACGCTCGGCGCGCACGCCGAGGGCTCCGCGCGCAGGGTGGTCGGCCGCGACGACGAGCAGCCGACCGTCGGCGCCGACGAGAGGCCGGCGGTGACGGGTAGCCCAGGCTGAGGTGATACGCCCCGGCTCGCGCGCTCGCACGTCGGTGAGGTCCGCGATGGACAGGGCAGAGGTGGGGGCGTCGATGCTCATCAGCTGCCTCCAGCGGGGACGGACCGGGACGCGAGGGCGTCCTGCACCTCGGCCTCGGTCGGCATGGCGGTGGAACACTCGAGGCGCGACGCGACGATGGCTCCCGCCACGTTGGCGAACTCCAACGTCCGTCGAAGGTCCCATCCCCCGAGCAGTCCGTGGACCAGCGCGCCACCGAAGGCGTCGCCGGCGCCGAGACCGTTCACCACCTCGACCGGGAAAGTCGGCACTTCGACGCGTTCGTCACGGGTGGCGGCGAGCACGCCCTTGGGGCCCTGCTTGACGATGGCCAGCTCGAGACCGCGGTCGAGCAGCGCGTCGGCGGCGCGGTTCGGCTCGGTCTCGCCCACGGCGACCTCGCACTCCTCGCGGTTGCCGACCGCGATGGTGACGTGCTCGAGGGCTCGTTCTACTTGACTGCGGCCCTCTGCGGCATCGGGCCAGAACATGGGCCGCCAGTCGAGGTCGAGGACGGTATGCGTGCGGCGGCCGCGGGCCTCCCACGCCGCGAAGTGCGCAGCCCGGCTGGGCTCCTGGGAGAGGCCGGTCACCGTGGACCAGTAGATGGTGGCATCGTGGATTGCTTGAAGTGGAAGGGTTTCCGGCTCGATCAGGAGGTCGGGCGCGATCGGGTACCGGTAGAAGTAGAGCGGAAAGCTGTCGGGCGGGAAGATCTCGCAGAACGTCACCGGGGTGGGTGGACCGTCGACCGGCTCGACGAATGCGTCGTCGACGCCGAGCGCTCGTAGCTGCCGCTTGACGTACGTGCCGAACGGGTCGTGGCCCGTGCGGGTGACGATCGCCGTGGCGTGTCCGTAACGGGCCGCCGCGACGGCGACGTTGGTGGCGCTGCCGCCCAGGAACTTCTCGAAAGTGCGCACGTCTTCGAGCCCGACACCGTGGTCGAGCGGGTAGATGTCGACGCCGGTGCGGCCGATGGTGATGAGCTCGTATTTAGCCTGGTTCTCCGCCATGTCAGGTCGCCGGGATCTCGTCGAGGCGGACCACGCGGCCCTCGTGGCGCGAGAGGTCGCACGCTTCGGCGATGCGGAAGGCCTGGAGGGCGTCGTGGACGGTGCAGGGGGATGGCCGCTCGCCACGGGCGACGTCGACGAACGCGGTCAGCTCGGCCCGGTATGCGGGCAGGAACCGTTCCATGAACGACCAGTGTCGTGGGCCGGACGTCAGGTCGCCTCCGGGCTCGGCGGACGAGACGGCCAGAGACTGGTCGTAGCCGACGCCGATGGTGCCCTCGCTGCCGTGGACCTCCATCCGGACGTCGTGGCCGCCGCCGTTGTAGCGCGTCGCGGTGATGCTGACGAGGGTGCCGTCGTCGAGGGTCAGAACGCCCGCGGCGGAGTCGACGTCGCCGGCCTCGGAGAAGAAGTCGGCCCCCTTGTTGGCTCCGGTGGCGTAGACCTGATCGACCTCGCGGCCGGTGACGAAGCGGACGATGTCGAAGTCGTGGATCGAGCAGTCCCGGAAGAGGCCGCCGCTGGTCGGGATGTACCCGGCGTGGGGCGGGGACTGGTCGTACGTGGTGGCCAGGACGGTGTGGACGAAGCCGAGTTCGCCGTCGGCCACCGCCTGCCGGGCCTGTTGGTACCCGGCGTCGAACCGGCGCTGGAAGCCGACGTGGACCGGCACGTCCGTGGACTCGGCGAGCTTGGCCAGGCCCAACGTCTCGTCGAGGGTGGCGGCGACGGGTTTCTCGCAGAAGGTGGGTACATCCGCTTCCACGCCTTGACGCAGGAGCGGAGCGTGGCCGGGGGTAGCGGTGGCGATGACGAAACCATCGACTCCCGAAGCGAGCAGCTGGGCCGGTGTTTCCGCGTAGTCGACCCCGAGGCGATCGGCGAGCGCACGAGCCGCCTGCGCGTCCAGGTCAGTGACCACCACGTCGTCGACGACATCGAGGCCCTTCAGCGTCTCTGCGTGGAAGGCGCCGATCCGTCCGACGCCGGCAAGACCGATTCGCATGCACACTCCCTCGTGAGATGTCGCCTAGCTGCCGAGGATCGCGTCTGTCGTCGCGTCGCGCGTCCATCGTGGCGAGGAGCGCCGACTATGTCAAGCAAATGTCAGAACATTATTATGTACAGTCAAACTCTTGACATCGATGTCACTGTCCGACATGCTCGGTCTGCTGGCATCGACGCCGACCCGAACGGGCATTCACGAGCGACTTTATGGGGCGGTCAGGGGCGAGCGAGCTTGTAACCGCGGACCCCATCCAGGACCGCGTCACGACCATCCGGCCACTCTCACGGCGACGATCTCGCAGCCCCGGGAACGGCCCGACATCTGAATCCGGTGCCACGAACCGAGGACACTGCGGGGATGGCATCCGCCCGGAGACCGTTCTGTCCCCTCTCGCCGCGGTCACCGCGCTCCATCTCATCGTCCGCACACCGACGCTCCGGCTCGCGACGACACGACGAAAAGGATCAAACGATGACTCCGACCCGACCTCGACGGGTTTCCATGGGCGCCGCGGCCGCGGCTGCCGCGACCCTCGCCCTCGCCGCCTGCAGCGGTGGTGGCGCCAACAACCAGAACAACTCCGGTGGCGGTGGGGGTGGTGGTGGCGGCGGGAACTCCGGCTACACCTTTGCCATGATCACTCACGAGACGCCGGGGGACACGTTCTGGGACCGGATCAAGGCTGGCGCCCAGCAGGCTGCTAAGGACACCGGTTCCACCCTGAAGTACTCGGCCGATCCTGACGCGACCAAGCAGGCCGTCCTGATTCAGAACGCGATCGACTCCAAGGTCGATGGCATCGCTACCACGCTGGTCACGCCAGATGCGTTGATCCCGACGGTGAAGAAGGCGGTGGCTGCGGGCATCCCGGTGGACAGCTTCAACTCCGGTATCGACTTCTACCAGCAGGCCGGGTCCCTGGTGCACTTCGCCTCCGACGAGAAGCTTGCCGGTCAGGCGGCGGGCAAGCGTGCCGCGGCGGACGGTGCTACCAAGATCCTGTGCACCATCCAGCAGACCGGGTCGGTGGCACTGGAGGACCGGTGCGCCGGGGTGAAGGACTCGTTCCCGAACACCGAGAACATTCAGGTCAACGGGGCCGACGACTCGGCGGTCACCTCGGCCATCCAGGCCAAACTGAGCCAGGATCCCTCGATCAACTGGATCGTCACCCTCGGCGCGCCGCAGGCCCTGGACGCGATCAAGTCGGCTCAGGGCGCCAACTCGAAGGCCAAGATCGGCACCTTCGACACCAACCCTGACGCGGCCCAGGCAGTCGCCGACGGGAAGATCCAGTGGTTCATCGACCAGCAGCCCTACCTGCAGGGTTACCTGTCGATTTCGCAGCTCTACCTGTACAAGAAGAACGGAAACATCATGGGTGGTGGCAAGGCCGTGCTGACCGGCCCTACGTTCGTCGACAAGACGAACATCACGCAGATCCTGCCCTTCGTGAAGCAGAACACCCGCTAACCCAACCCGAAGGGGGGCCGGGCCCGGTGGGGCCCGGCCTCCCGCGAACAGCACTGGAGCTGTCATGAGCACACCCGTCAAGACCGACCCTGCACCGCCGGCGCCGTCGGATGCCAGCAACCGGGTCACCCTCGGATGGTCCAACCGGCTGCTGGCTCGTCCCGAGATCGGCGCCCTCGTCGCGGCCGTGGTCATCTTCATCTTCTTTCTAATCGTCGCCCCAGCATTCCGGAGCGCACCGGCCTTCTTCACCGTCCTCTACCAGTCCTCGACGATCGGCATCGTCGCCGTCGCCGTCGGCATGCTCATGATCGGCGGCGAGTTCGACCTGTCGGCCGGCGTGGTCGTTACCACCGCAGGACTGATCAACGCGATGTTCTGCTACGAGCTGGGCATCAACCTGTGGGTTGGGGCGGTCCTGTCCTTGGTGGTCTGCCTCGCCATCGGGTTCCTCAACGGATACCTGGTGATGAGAACCGGAATCCCGAGTTTCCTCATCACCCTGGGCACCTTCTTTGTGCTGCAGGGTGCCAACCTGGGGGTGACCAAGCTGGTCACGGGGTCGGTGTCCAGCCCGAACATCAACCAGATGGACGGCTACGGATCCCTCAACGCGATCTTCGCCGCCCAGTTCCAGATCGGCTCGATCACGTTGGACATCACAGTAATCTGGTGGCTACTGTTCACCGCCCTGGCGGCGTACGTCCTGCAGCGCACCAAGATCGGTAACTGGATCTATGCCGTCGGGGGTAACGCCGCCTCGGCCCGCGCCGTCGGTGTCCCGGTCACGAGGGTCAAGATCGGCCTCTTCATGACCGTCGCCTTCCTGGGCTGGTTCGCCGGCATGCACTACCTGTACCGGTTCAACGTCCTGCAGGCCGGCAACGGCGTCGGCAACGAGTTCCTCTACATCATCGCCGCGGTCGTGGGTGGCACCCTGCTGACCGGCGGCTACGGCAACGCGATCGGCGTCGCGATCGGCGCGTTCATCTTCGGCATGACCAGCCTCTGCATCGTGTACGCCGGCTGGGACCCCAACTGGTTCAAGGCCTTCCTCGGCGTCATGCTCCTGCTCGCCGTCATGGTGAACCTGTACGTCAAGCGACTCTCGACCGCACGAAAGGTGGGTTGACGACATGACCGACACACTGCACGAGCACGCGGACCCGGAGCTGCACGAAGGCGAGCACCTCGTCGAGATGGCTGACGTCGGGAAGACCTACGGCGCGATCCGTGCGCTCAAGGGCATCAACCTGACCGTGAACGCCGGGGAGGTCACCTGCGTCCTCGGCGACAACGGGGCCGGCAAGTCGACCCTCATCAAGATCATCTCCGGCCTCCACCCGCACAACGAGGGCACCATGAAGGTCGACGGGCAGGAGGTCCACTTCACATCCCCACGCGACTCCCTGGCTCACGGCATCGCCACGGTCTACCAGGACCTGGCGGTCGTCAGCCTCATGGAGGTGTGGCGCAACTTCTTCCTCGGCTCCGAGTTGACCGGAAGCAAGGCGCCGTTCGCGCCGCTGAAGGTCAATGAGATGAAGGAGATCGCCGACTCCGAGCTGCGCAAGATGGGGATCGTCGTCAAGGACATCAATCAGCCCATCGGCAACCTGTCCGGTGGTCAGCGCCAGTGTGTGGCCATCGCCAGGGCCGTCTACTTCGGCGCACGCGTGCTCATCCTTGACGAGCCGACCGCGGCGCTTGGTGTCAAGCAGTCCGGGGTGGTGCTGAAGTACACCGCGGCGGCCCGCGACGCCGGCCTCGGGGTGGTGTTCATCACCCATAACCCGCACCACGCCTACCTGGTCGGCAACCACTTCGTGATTCTCAAGCTCGGCCAGGCCGTGCTGGACAAGAAGCGGTCCGAAGTCGGGCTCGACGAGCTGACCCGCCAGATGGCCGGCGGCGACGAGCTGGCCGAGCTGTCCCACGAGCTGCAACAGAGCTGACCACTCTGACCGGTCTGCCACAGGACGAAAGGAGCTCACATGACGGTCGCGGTGGCGCACCAGGTGTCGCCGACCAGCGCCAAGGCTTTGGCGGAGGCGGCTCGGGAGGCGTCGTTCCGAGGGACCCGGCTCGCGGTCATCCACGTCGTGCAGAACCTCGACGAGGACGTCGCCGCAGCGAACGAGGCGGGCATCTCGGACGCCGTCGCCCGGGCCCTGGGTGACGCCGACCTCGGGCACGTGCCCTGGGAGCTGCACCTCGCGGCCGGCGGGTCCCAGGTCACGGACGTCACCGAGGCGATCCTCCAGGAGGTCGAGACGCTCAAGCCGGATCTGCTGGTCATCGGTGCGCGACAGCGGTCGCCCGTCGGCAAGGCCCTGCTGGGAAGCGTGGCCCAGACCCTCATCCTCGACAGCAAGGTGCCGATCCTCCTGGTCAAGGCCGAGAGGTGACCGGCGAGGCGCCGCCGCTCCGCCTCGGCATCGTCGGCGCCGGCCGCATCGGGACATCGCACGCCGAGCTCCTGGCCCGACACGTGCCAGGGGCTCGGCTCGTGGCGGTCGCGGATGCTCGGCTGGAGGCGGCCGACGCCTTGGCGGGCGCCCTGGACGCGAGGGCTTTTCCGGACGCGAGCGCACTCATCGCGGATGCGGAGGTCGACGCGGTCGTCGTGGCTGCCACATCGGAGGCGCACGCCGATCTCGTCGTGGCCTGCGCGCAGGCCGGCAAGCCGGTCTTCTGCGAGAAGCCGATGTCGCTGACCCTCGAGGACGCCGACCGCGCGCTGGCCGCGGCCGACCGCGCGGGCATCCCCGTCCAGGTCGGGTTCAACCGCCGGTTCGACGTGGGGTTCCGCGCGGCCTACGACGCAGTGGTGTCGGGAGCGGTCGGCGAGGTGCAGTTGATGCGGTCGCTTACCCGAGACCCCGGGCTGGCCAATCCCGGCGCCGTCCCGCCATGGACGGTGTTCCTGCTCACGCTCATCCACGACTTCGACGCCCTGAACTGGCTCAACCCCGGGGCGGAACCAGTCGAGGTGTATGCGACGGCGGACGCTCTCGTCGCCCCGGACTTCAAGGAGCAGGGGCTTCTCGACACCGCCGTCGTGGTGATTACGTACGACAACGGTGCCCGCGGCGTCGCAGAGGCCAGCTTCTCCGCGGCCTACGGCTACGACGTGCGCGGCGAGGTGTTCGGGTCCAAGGGGATGGTGACGGCCGGCAACGGCGCCCGAAGCAGTGCCGTGCTCTACACCGCGGCCGGCCTCCAGCAGGACACTGCCCGCGGCGACGTGGAGCTGATGCGCGACGCATACCGAGCCGAGTTCGTCGAGTTCGTCGCAGCGGTGCAGGAGAGGCGGGAGCCCTACGTCACCGGCCGGGACGCGCGGCGTGCGCTAGCCGTGGCGCTGGCGTGCATCGAGTCCGTGCAGCGCCACGCGCCGGTCCCGGTCGCCGGGGACGCCAGCCGGTGAGCACCCCGTTCACCCTGGCGGTCTGCGCCGAGATGGTGTTCACCGATCTGCCGTTCGTCGAGCGGGTGCGGCGGATCGACGACCTCGGGTTCCAAGTCGAGATCTGGGACTGGACGGTCAAGGACGTCGGCACCCTGGTCGCGACGGGGGCCACGTTCTCGTCGATGACCGGCTACGTCCGCGGCGAGCTCGTCGACCCCGCCGGAGCTGATGAGCTGCTGGCCACTGCGGCTCAGTCGATCCCGGTGGCGGCCCGCCTGGGCATTCCGCGGCTCAACCTGCACGGGACCGGTCTCGACGGGCGCGGCCTGCCCCTCCGGCCCGTCGAGACGGTGACCGGCGACATGTGGCTGGCGGCGGCCCGCACCCTCGAGCGGGTCGCGGCCCTCGGCGAGCGGGAGGGCGTGACCTTCTGCCTTGAGAACCTCAACACCGCCGTCGACCACCCCGGCACGCCGTTCGCCAAGGCCGCGGACACGCTGGCCCTCGTCGCCGCGGTGGACAACCCGCACCTGCGGCTGATGCTCGACCTGTACCACGCCCAGATCGGCGAGGGGAACCTCATCGAGCTGGTCCGGCGCTGCCGGCCGTTCCTCGGTGAGGTTCAGGTGGCCGACGTGCCGGGCCGATGTGAGCCGGGCACCGGTGAGATCAGCTATCCCGCCGTCGCGCGCGCCCTCGCCGATACCGGCTACACCGGCCCGGTCGGCCTCGAGGCGTATGCGTCCGGCGACAGTGCCGTGGCCCTCGAGCGCTTCCGCGCGGCGTTCACCGTCTGACCGTCCACCGAATCGCAGGAGGTCCCGTGCCGCTGGTCCGCATCGACGTCCAGGAGGGTCGCACGCCGGCCGAGCTGCGCAAGATCGCCGACGTCGTCCAGGACGTGATGCTCGACGTCTTCGCCGCTCCTCCGCGCGACCGCTACCAGATCATCACCGAGCACCCCGTCGGCCACATCATCGCCGAGGACACCGGCCTCGGGTTCGAGCGCACGGCCGGCGTCGTTGTCATCCAGATCGTCCAGCAGGGCCGCAATGCCGAGCAGAAGGCCACCGCGTACCGAGAGCTCGCCGCCCGCCTCCAGGCCGAGTGCGGGGTCGAACCCACTGACCTCATCGTGTCGGTCACCTCGAACCGCCGAGAGGACTGGTCGTTCGGCCGGGGCGAGGCGCAGTTCCTCCTCGGGCGGCTTTGACAGACCCGAATCGCCATCCGCCGGCGTCCTCGCCGCCGGACAATGGCGGCGAGGAGGGGAGATCATGGGCGCCGACGAGCTGACGGGCATACCGGGTGTTCTCGGCCGGATGGACGCGCTGCTCGCGGCGATGCCGTCCGACCTGACCACTCAACGGACCTTCCTCTCGACCTACCGGCTAACGACCATTGCGGTCGGCAAGCAGGTCGAGGAGGGACGGTTCGAGGACCCTGGCTGGGTCAATCGGTGGGACGTGGCCTTCGCGGATCTGTACGTCAGCGCGTTGGAGGCACACCTGTCCGGTGGCCACGTGTCCCGCCCGTGGCGGCAGGCCTTCGCGGCTCGTGCGGATCTGCCGCTGCTGCGCCTGCTGCTGCTCGGGATCAACGCGCACATCAACTACGACCTCCCGCAGGCGCTGCTCGCGGTCATCGCCCCCGAGGACTTCGCCAAGCCGGCGCTGCTGGCCCGTCGACAGCGCGACCACGAGCGGATCGACGCCATCCTCGCGAGACGAGTGTCTGCAGAGAATGCGCAGCTCTTGGCCGCGAGGGCGAGCGCGCTCGACCGAGTGCTTCGGCCGCTGAACCAGGAGGCGTCGAAACGATTCCTGCGCGAGGCCCGGCAGAAGGTCTGGCACAACACGGCCGAGCTCCACGAGGCGCGGCTGGCCGGACCCGAGGTGTATGCGACGCGGCTGGCCGAGCTCGAGGTGCTCAGTGCCGCCAAGGTTGCGGACCTGCTGGCGCCCGGTCAGGTGGTGCTCAAGCTGAGTGTCGGCGGGTTCGGCGTGACTCTCCCGCCGCCGGCCTGAGGTGAGAGACCGTCGCCCGCTCGAGTGGAGCGAATCTGCTGCTCTGGCGGCACATTCACTCCACCGGAACCAGTCCGCGTTTCGGGTGAGGACTACTGTTTCTGGTGGGACGAAGTGGTCATATCCTGTGGATTGTGTTGTGGGTGAATAGGATTCGTAGTCGGTGGGCTGTCGGGGGTGGGGTCTAGCGTTGCCGGCGTGGACCTTGAGGCGGGCGGTTACGGCGACCGGCTGGTCGCGGTGCTGTCGGCTGAGACCGATCTGCTGGCCGACCTGCCGGCCCGGGTGTCCCGGTTGACCGGCCCGGACCTGGACGGGGTGCTGCCGGTGATCGACCGGCTGGCCGCCCTGGCCGGGGCGGCCCGGTACACGATCACCGCCGACGCCGAATCCCGCGGCGAGGTCGCGAGCTCGCAGGCCGGAACGACCATGCAGTGGGTGGCCGAGCGGTGCCCGTCCCTGGACGGCCGGGAGGCGGGCCTGGTGGCCAAGGCGGTCCGCGAGCTGGACGCTCCGGTCCTGGCCGACGCCAGGGTGGCGGTGGCCGCGGGTCGGCTGTCGGTGCCGGCCGGCTGTGTGGTGGCCGCCGAGTGGCGGCAGCTGGAACCCCTGATCGAACCGGACGCGGGGGAGGCGGTGCTGGCCGGGCT
>DATLPT010000024.1:0-6904 GCA_035535635.1 Lapillicoccus sp.
CATGAGCATCCGCAGCGGGGCCTCGGCGGCCCACGAGCGGGCGGTGAGCGTGGTGCCGCGCGGGGCGCGAACGGGTCGGGCGCCATCCATGGTGAAGGTCCTTTCTGGTCGTCTTTCCATCTTCCAGGCGCCTGTTGTTACGACTTTTGGGATCGGGTGAAACGGTTCACATCACAACAACGTGAGTCTGGAAGCGGAAAGCGGTATGCGGGTGGGCTAGGCGAGGGGGCCGGTGACGGTCTCGGCGGCGCGGACGACGTCGCCGGCAGCGACGAGGCCGACGGCAGCTTCGATCTCCGGGGCGAGGAACCGGTCGGGTCCGGGGCCTGGGACCGACGAGCGGAGCCTCGCGACGACGGCACTGGTTGCCGGCGCGGGCCGCAGCGGCGCCCGCAGCTCGATCCCTCGCGCCGCGGTGACCAGCTCGATCGCGAGCACCCGGGTCAGGGCGTCGACCGCGCGCCGGAGCTTGCGAGCCGCCGACCACCCCATAGAGACGTGGTCCTCCTGCATCGCGCTGCTCGGGATCGAGTCGACACTGGCCGGTGCCGCGAGCCGCTTGAGCTCCGAGACGAGGGCGGCCTGGGTGTACTGCGCGATCATGTGCCCCGAGTCGACGCCCGGGTTGTCGGCGAGGAACGGTGGCAGGCCGTTGTTGCGCGCCTGGTCGAGGAACCGGTCGGTCCGGCGCTCCGCCATGCTCGCCAGGTCCGCGGCGACGATGGCCAGGAAGTCGAGGACGTAGGCGACCGGCGCGCCGTGGAAGTTCCCGTTCGACTCGACGCGACCGTCCAGGGTCACGACCGGGTTGTCGACCGCCGACGCCAGCTCCCAGTCCGCCACTCTCGTTGCGTGGTCGAGCGTGTCGCGAGCACCGCCGGCGACCTGCGGCGCACACCGCAGCGAGTAGGCGTCCTGGACGCGAGTGCACTCCTCGGTCCGATGCGACTCGCGAATCTCGCTGTCGTGCATCATCATTCGTAGGTTGGCCGCCGAGGCGGCCTGTCCCGGCTGGGGCCGTAGTGCGTGCAGGTCCTCGGCGAAGACGTCGTCGGTCCCTAGCAGCCCCTCGACGCTCATCGCCGCGGTGACGTCGGCCGTGGTGACGAGCCGGCGGAGGTCGGTGATGGCGAGGACCAGCATCCCGAGCATCCCGTCGGTGCCGTTGATGAGGGCCAGGCCCTCCTTCTCCTCGAGCGTCACCGGCGCGATCCCCTTCTCCCTCAGCGCGGACGCGGCCGACACGAGGGAGCCGTCCCGAACCCGTACCGGACCCTCCCCCATCGCCGCGAGTGCACAGTGGGCGAGGGGCGCGAGGTCACCGGAGCAGCCGAGCGACCCGTACTCGTGCACGACCGGCGTGATCCCCGCGTTGAGCATCGCCGCATAGGTGCGAGCGGTCTCCGGGCGGACGCCGGTCCGGCCGGTGGCAAGCGTGGCGAGCCGCAGGAGCATCAGCGCCCGCACGACCTCGCGCTCGACCTCGGGCCCCGACCCGGCCGCATGCGAGCGAACCAGGCTGCGCTGCAGCTGGGCGCGTTGGTCGGCGGGGATGTGGGTTGTGGCGAGGGCCCCGAAGCCGGTGGAGACCCCGTAGTGCGGCGCCGGGTCACTCGCCAGGTCCTCGATGATCCGGCGGCTCGACCCGAGCCGCTCGAGCGCGGCCTCGGCCAGCACGACGGGCGCGTCGAAACGGGCCACGGCCACGACGTCCTCGAAGGAGAGCGGGCCGGCTCCTACCTTCACCGTCGAGGGGTCCACCTCGGTCGGCGCCGGTGCCGTATGCGTCTGCGTCATGCCGTCCATTGCAGCGCCCGCCAGCGCGTGCGCCACCGCTCGCTTGGTGGTTTGTGTCTCGTATCCGAGACAAGTGACACACTGACGCGCGTGCGGGTCGTCATCACCACGGCGGGGTCCCGGGGCGACGTCGCGCCCTACACCGGCCTGGCTCGGCGGCTGAAGGACGCCGGCCACGAGGTGGTCATCGCCACCCACGAGCCGTTCCGGGCGTTCGTCGAAGCACACGGCATCGGGTTCGCTGCCCTGGCGGCCGATCCGCGGCAGCTCCTGGCCAGTGAACAGGGGCGGCGGTGGCAGCGCAGCGCGTCGGGTCCGGTGGGTGCGGTGCGGATGGTGGGTCTCATGCGCCCCTATGCCCGCGAGATGGCCGATCGCGCGGTCGCCGCGACCGAGGGCGCCGACGTCATCCTCTGCTCGAGCCTGACCTCGCCCAACTACCACGTCGGCCAGGCCCGCGGCATTCCCACCATGGGTGTGTACCTGCAGCCCATGGATCCGACCCGGGAGTTCTCGAGCCTGTTGACCGGCGGCCGGCGCCGCTACGGAGGATGGGGAAACCGGGCCAGTGCCCGCCTGGCCGGAGCGATGCTGGGGCTGCCGTTCATGGGCGAGGTCAACCGGGTCCGCCAACGGCTCGGCCTCCCGCCGACCACCTATCGAGCCCTGCGCCAGGAGCTCGCCGAGCGGCGGTGGCCGATCCTGCACGGCTGGAGCCGGCACGTGCTTCCGCGGCCGGCCGACTGGCGAGCGGGTCTCGACGTCGTCGGCTACTGGTGGCCGGACCCCGACCAGAACTGGACCCCGGCATCGGAGCTGGTCGATTTCCTCGACGCCGGCGACCCGCCCGTGCTCATCGGCTTCGGCAGCATGGCCGCAGGCACGGGCGACGCCGAGCGACTCGCCGACATCGCGGTCGAAGCCGTACGGAAGGTCGGCGTCCGCGGCATCCTTCAGGCCGGCTGGTCCGGCCTCACCGCCAGCGGCGACGACGTCCTCGCGATCGGCGAGGCTCCGCACGAGTGGCTGCTCCCCAGAACGGCCGCCGTCGTCCATCACGCCGGAGCGGGGACAACGGGCGCCACGGCGCGCGCCGGCATACCCGCGGTACCGGTACCCGTCCTCGCCGACCAACCGTTCTGGGCTGATCGCCTCCGCCAGCTGGGGGTGGCGTCGGAGCCGATACCGTTCCGGCGGCTGACCGCGGACCGCCTCGCCTTCGCCCTGCGCCAGGTCCTCTCCGTGCCCTCATACCGCGCCAGGGCCGAGACTCTCGCCGGCCGGCTGGCCGAGGAGGACGGCGCCGCAGCCGTCGTCGACGCGGTCGCCCGGCTCACCGAGAACCGATGACCAACGCACCAGCGGCCGCTCAGGCGCTGGAAGTCCTCGCCCTCCTCTCGCGGCACAGCGAACCCCTGCCCGCCGCCACCATCGCCCACCGGCTGGGTCTGCCCCGATCCTCGACCTACCACCTGCTGGCCGTCCTCCAGGACCACGGGTACGTGGTCCACCTTCCCGAGGAGCGCCGCTACGGGCTCGGTGTCACCGCCTTCGAGCTGGGCTCCGCGTACTCCCGACAGGCCCCGCTCCAGCGCCTGGCGCGGCCGATCCTGACGCGGCTGGTCGACGACACCCGGCACAACGCCCACTTCGCGGTGCTCCACGGCAGCGACGTCCTCTACCTCGTCGAGGAGCGTGCGCCGCGACGGCCCTCGCTGGTCAGCGACGTCGGCGTGCGGCTGCCCGCGCCCCTGACAGCGAGCGGCCTGGCCATGCTGGCCGCCCTTCCGGCGGCGCAGATTCGCGCCCTCTACCCGTCCCGGTCCTCCTTCGTGCTCCGGCACGGCACCGGCCCCACCTCGTCGACACAGCTGCGCTCGGTGCTCACCGCGGTCCGAACCAGGGGGTATGCGGTCGAGCACGGAACGGTGACGCCGGACCTCGGCTCGGTGGCCGCGGCCGCGCTCGACCATGCGGGGTACCCCACCGCGGCGTTCGCGGTCACCTACGAGGAACGCCTGGTCGACACGGCCGAGGAAGCCGCGCTGGCAGAGGCGGTCACCGTCGCCGCAAACACGTTGTCGCGCCGGATCGGCGGCACGAGGATGAGGGCGTGAGGACGAGGGCGTGACGACCGACACGACGGAGCTCCTGGCCGAGCTCGAGCGCTACTACGACACGGCGCCGCGCGCGATGTGCGACACGGAGGAGGTCGGTCCCTTCACGCTGTTCGTCCGCCGCCGGAACGGGTTCACCTACTACGCTCGGCCGCGCCTCGGCCTCACCGACGAGGTCACCCCCGAGGAGGTCACGACGGTTCTCTCCAGGCAGCGTGAGCTCGACGTCCCGAGGGCGGTCGAGTGGGTCCACGACACAACGCCGTCACTGCTCGCGGCGGCCCGCGCGGCGGGGATGACCGTCGAGGAGTGCCCGCTCCTCGTCCTCGCCGAGGACCCACCCGCCGTCAAATCCGACGCCGACGTGCGCGTCGTCGCGGTGGACGACCCCGACCTCAAGCTGGTGTGTGCAGCCGTATCCGCGAGCTTTGCGCACGCCGGGACGGCCGTCGGCGAAGCCTCCGTGGCGGAAAGAGACGACGAGGCTGCCACCCGCCCGACCCACGCCGAACGGGTCGCGGCGCTCATGACCGCCGGCCTGAGCGTGCTCGTCGGGGCGTTCGACCCGCAGGCCGGTCCCGTCGGCGGCGGCAGCCACAACGCGCGTGGCGACGTGTCGGAGGTGGTCGGCGTCGGAGTGCTGCCCGCCTACAGACGACGCGGGTTGGCGGCCGCGATCACCGCCCAGCTCGCTGGTCACGCGCGCGCCCAGGGCGTCCAGACCGTGTTCTGCTCGGCCCAGGACGACGCGGTCGCCCGGGTCTACGAGGCGGTGGGGTTCCGTCGGGTCGGGACCGCGTGCATCGCCGAGGCCAGCTGACCCGTGCCCTCCGGAGACGTCGACGCGACCGCCCTGGTCCTCTGTGGAGGCGAATCGCGCCGGCTCGGACGCGACAAGACCACGGCGGCGCTGGGTGGGACGAGCGTGCTCGATCGTCTTCTCGACGCGCTGCCCGCGTCATGGCCGGTTGTCGCCGTGGGTCCCGAGCGAGCGACCGATCGAGACGTTCGGTGGACTCGCGAGATGCCGGCCGGTGGCGGTCCAGTCGCCGCGGTGGCCGCCGGACTGCTTTTGGTAGCAACGGATCTCGTCGTCGTGCTGGCCGGCGACATGCCGTTCGCGGCGCCCGCGGCGGTCCGACTCGTCACGGCTCTTGACGGCGATGCGACGACCGATGCGGTGGTCGCCCGGGACCCAAGCGGACGAACAAACCCGCTCCTGGCCGCATACCGGACCGAGGTGCTGCGCGCCGCGCTCCCGCTGCCGCCCGAAGGACAGCCCGCGCATTCCTTGCTGGCCGTCGCGCACACGACGCTGCCCGTGCCCGAGGAGGACACCCTCGACGTCGACACCCCCGAGGCGCTCGAGGCCGCCCGCCATAGGCTCGCGACGTGAAGGCCGTCACCATCCCGGAACCCGGTGGACCGGACGCTCTCGTCCTCGACGACGTCCCCGACCCGATGCCCGGGCCCGGAGAGGTCGTCGTCGACGTCGTGGCCGCCGGAGTGAACCGGGCGGACGTCATGCAGCGTCAAGGGCACTACAACCCACCGCCGGGCTCGTCCGCATACCCCGGGCTGGAGGTCAGCGGTCGCATCGTCCGGCTCGGCGACGGGGTGGAGGGCTGGTCGGTCGGCGAGGGGGTCTGCGCGCTGCTCACCGGCGGCGGCTATGCGGAGCAGGTGACCGTGCCTGTGGGCCAGCTGCTCCCGGTCCCGTCCGGCGTGAGCCTCGAGGACGCCGCGGGGCTGCCGGAGGTGACGTGCACCGTGTGGTCCAACGTATTCATGACCGCCAATCTCCAGCCCGGCGAGGTGCTGCTCGTGCACGGCGGCGGCTCAGGCATCGGGACGATGGCCGTCCAGCTGGGCCGGGAGGTCGGCGCGCGGGTGGCGGTGACGGCGGGGTCCCCGGAGAAGCTCGAGGTATGCCGCGAGCTCGGGGCGTCGATCCTCGTGAACTACCGGTCGGAGGACTTCACCGAGGTCGTCCGAGCGGCCAGCGACGGGCACGGTGCGGACGTGATCCTCGACAACATCGGCGCGAAGTACCTCGCCGGCAACGTGGCGGTCCTGGCCGACAACGGGCGCCTCGTGGTCATCGGACTGCAGGGCGGACGCTCCGGCGAGATCGACCTCGGGGCGATGTTGAGCAAGCGCTGCGCCCTGATCGCGACGACGCTCCGCGGTCGTCCGGCCGCCGAGAAGGCGACCATCGTCGCGGCGGTCCGCGAGCACGTCTGGCCGCTGGTCGCGGACGGCCGGGTGCGCCCGGTCGTGCACGCTCGGTATCCCCTCGCCGAGGCCGCTCGGGCTCATCGTGAGATGGAGGCGTCGACCCACGTCGGGAAGCTTCTGTTACTGGTCTGAACTGCCCCGAATACCTCGGGTATGTCGCAAAGATTCCACCAGAGACCACCCGGAAGGACTATTCGGGTCGACCCGACCAGTCCCGATGATGAGGGCAGTGGCCGCCCGTGTGGCGCCGTCGGCGCCGCCCTGCCCCTGTGGTGGCCGCTGGACGGCGGGGGTCGAGAGGCCTCCGCCGTTCGCTTGCGCCAGACTGTCGGGATGACCGACCAGCAGAGTGCGCAGGACAATCCGCCCGACTCGGACGGCGACTCGGGCCGCATCGTCGTGGTGACACCGGACGGGATGGGCGTGTCCACGCCGAACACCTCGGGCGGGAACGCCTCCGACGACGACAGCGCCAGCCCGGCGGATCTCGTCGAGCAGCCGGCCAAGGTCATGCGGATCGGCTCCATGATCAAGAACCTCCTCGACGAGGTCCGCAACGCGCCGTTGGACGACGCCGGCCGGACCCGGCTCGCGGAGATCCACCGCCGGTCGCTCGAGGAGCTCGAGGCCGGGCTCGCGCCCGAGCTGGTCGACGAGCTCGAGCGGATCACCCTGCCGCTCACCTCGGCGTCGCCGTCCGACGCCGAGCTGCGCATCGCGCAGGCCCAGCTGGTCGGGTGGCTGGAGGGTCT
>DATLPT010000025.1:0-17269 GCA_035535635.1 Lapillicoccus sp.
CGCTGTCCACCGACTGCAGCCCGGACAGGGCCAGCAGGTAGATGAACGGCCAGGCCGCCCAGATCTCGACGAGGATCAACGTCCAGTAGGCGGTCGAGCCGCTCAGCCAGAGCTGGTCGCCGATTCCGGCCTTGTTCAGCAGGATATTGACGATGCCGTCCGGCTGGAGCATGGTCCGCCAGACCGTCGCCACCACGAACGACGGCAGCACGTACGGGATGAGGAAGATCGCGCGGATCAGGGCGCGGCCTTTGTACTTGTTCTGGGTGACGATCGCGGCGGCCACGCCGATGGGCACCGTCACGATCGTGCTGATGATGGCGAACGAGAGGCTGATCCAGATTGCGGCGGGCAGGCCTGCGCTGAGGGACTCGACGTAGTTCGCCAGACCGACGAACGGGGCACTGAGCCACCGGCGCAGGGTGTACTGGTCGAGGTCGGTCAGCGAGATCCAGACCCCGATCAGGAACGGGATGACGATGATGAACGTCATCAGCACCCCGCCCGGGATCAGCATCCACAACGGGCGCTGCCGCTTGGACAGCGGCTTGACCTTCTTGGAGGCCGGTCGGGGCCCGGCCGGGCCGGGGGCGGCGGCCGGCGCCGCCACCCCCTGCCCGGCCTCGGGGGCCGTCGCGCTGCTCATGGCGTTCTATTCCTACTTCGCCCGGTCGACGGCCGACTGGGCCGCCTTCTGGGCCGTGGCGAGCCGGGCCGTCAGGTCGGCGTCGGAGACCGAGCCCTTGGACAGGTCCGGGATCGACTGGACGACGACGTTGGTCAGCGCCACCTGGGTGTCGCCCCACGCGCCGGTGAACGGTGTGGCGACCGACTTGGCCGACGCCTCCGTGAACACGGCGAGCTTGGGATCCGACTTCAGGGCCGCCGCCGACTGGGCGTTGACCGGAAGGTTGCCGAAGATCTTGAAGTACTCGTCCTGGATGGCCGGGTCGGTGAGCATCTTGACGAACTGGAAGGCCAGGTCCTTGTTCTGGCTGTAGTCCGCCACGACCACGTTGTCCCCGGACAGGATGCTGGCCGCGTCCTTGCCGCCCGAAGGGAGGGAGGTCGCACCCGGCGGGACCGTCGGCAGGAGCGCGTACGCGTACTTGTCCTTGATGGCGCTCTTGTCCAGCGTCGGCGCGGACGTGTATGTGGTCATCGGGAAGTAGGCCGCCTTGCCCTGGGAGAACGCTGCGAGCGCCTGCGCGTTCGACCAGCCGATGGACGCCGGGTCGACGGCCTTGTCCCTGGTCAGCCAGCCGAAGTAGGTGTCGTACGCCTTCTTCGTGGTGGGGTCGTCGAGCTTGGCCGTCTTGCCGTCGATGAGCGGGTTCCCGGCTGTGATGGACATGCCCCAGGCGAACTTCCACGGGTCGAAGCCGTCCTTATAGGCGATGGCCAGCCCGAACACGTCACCCTTGGTCAGCGTCTTGGCCTGCTGGCCCAGTTCGTCCCACGTGGTCGCGGGCTTGTCGATACCGGCCGCCTTGAGCAGGTCCTTGTTGTAGGCCATGACGAACGGCCGGCTGTTGAAGGGGATCCCGACCAGGTTGGCGGGGTCCGGGCCCGAGATCCCAAGCGTCGCCGGCACGAACTTCTCCTTGCCGCCGAGGGCCGTCCACTCCTTGTCGGTGAGCTTGACGAAGGCCCCCGTCCCGTACGCCGTCGGGGTGAAGGTGGTGCCGAGGCTGTAGACGTCGGGTCCCTGCCCGGACACCACGGAGGTCTGGATCTTCGTCAGCTCGTCGTTCGCCGACGCGAACGTCTCCCAGGTGACGGTGGCGCCGGTCTGGGCCTTGAACTTCGCCGACGTCGACTCGAACCACGCCTTCTGCTCGGTCGGGTACTGCGAGTTGTTGCCGATGTAGACGTTGAGGGTCTTCCCGGCGCCGGCGTTCGTGTCGCCTCCGGAGCTGGTGCCCCCGCTGCTGCTGCAGGCGGCCAGGGCGACGGCCACCAGGCCGACGCTCCCGAGCGCCGCGACGGA
Source organism: Lapillicoccus sp. (assembly GCA_035535635.1). Taxonomy (GTDB): domain Bacteria; phylum Actinomycetota; class Actinomycetes; order Actinomycetales; family Dermatophilaceae; genus Lapillicoccus. Next base: position 1,991 of record DATLPT010000025.1, read on the forward strand.
GCGCATCGTCGTGTGAACCATGGTCTGCTCTCCTTTAAGCAATGGCCCTCGCGTGACAGATGACATCCGGCCATCTGCAGGGCGCTACCGGATGGTTCCGCGCGGCCGTGGCGGGCAACAATGAGTTGCCATTTGTTGTCTTGCGTTCTGTAGCCGCGGCGGCGGCGGAGGGAGACTGCCAGGGTGGACAGCATCGACGAGCGCCCGACCTCGCGTGAGGCCGGCTCGTGACGCTCGAGACGACGCTGGCGCGCCTCGCCGCCGTGCTGGCGGGCGTCGACCGGCTCGGTGTCGCGTTCTCCGGTGGCGTCGACTCGTCGGTGTTGCTGGGGTTGTCGTCCCGGGTGCTGGGCCCGGCGAACGTCGTGGCGGTGCTCGGCGTCTCGCCCAGCCTGGCCCGCGATGAGCGGGAGGCGGCTCATGAGGTGGCCGCGCTCCTCGGCGTGCCGGTGGTGGAGGTCGCGACCCACGAGGGTGACGTGGCCGCATACCGGGCGAACGGCCCCGACCGCTGTTACCACTGCAAGGACGAGCTGTTCACGCGGATCTCCGACGAGATCGTCGACCGGCTGCGACTGGACGCGGTTGCTTACGGCGAGAACGCCGACGACGCGGCTCGACCCGACCGTCCGGGCGGTCGCGCTGCGGCCGAGCATGCGGTGCTCCGCCCGCTGGCCGACCTCGGGCTGACCAAAAGGGACGTGCGGGCGCTGGCCCGCGACCTCGGCCTCCCCAACGCCGACAAGCCGGCCGCGCCCTGCCTGGCCTCACGCATACCGCACTTCTCCGAGGTCGATCCGGCCAAGCTGGCCCAGGTCGAGGCGGCCGAGCACGCCGTGCGGGCCCTCGGCTTCGCCGACTGCCGGGTGCGGCACCACGGCGACGTCGCTCGAGTCGAGCTGCTCGAGGACGACCTGCCTCGTGCGGTCGCGCCGGAGATCCGGGAGCGGCTGGCCGCGGCGGTCCGAGCGGCGGGGTTCCGCTTCGTGGCGGTGGACCTGGCGGGGATCCAGTCCGGGGCGTTCACCCTCCCGCTGGTCTCTGTGTCGCATGGCTGAGCTGGAAGGCATTGCCGAGCTGGATTTGGGACGCGCCGAGCGACGCGGGTATCCAGAGGCGGTGTACTGCGCGGGCAAGACGGTCGCGCAGCTGCGCTCGATCGCGGAGGCGCTCCGGGACGACGGCGGCCCCGCGCTCTTCACGCGGTGCGCACCGGAGCATCTCGCCGTGCTGGCCGAGGTCTTTCCCCAAGCCGCGGTCGACGAGGTGGCCGGCCTCGTGGCGTGGCCCGCGACCCCGCCCCCGCCGGAAGGGGGCCGGGTGGTCGTGCTCTGCGCCGGCACGTCCGACCTTGCGGTCGCACGCGAGGCGCTGCTCACGGTGCGGCACCTCGGCCGAGACGCGGAGCTGGTGGTCGACGTGGGGGTGGCCGGGCTGCATCGGGTGTTGGGGCGACTCGACCTCCTGCGCGCAGCACGGGTCGTCGTCGTGGTCGCGGGGATGGACGGCGCGCTGCCGAGCGTCGTTGCCGGCCTGATATCGGCGCCGGTCGTGGCGGTGCCGACGTCGGTGGGGTACGGAGCGGCGTTCGAGGGACTCGCCGCGCTCCTGGCGATGCTCAACGCGTGCGCGCCCGGCGTGGCCGTGGTGAACATCGACAACGGCTATGGAGCGGGGCACCTCGCTGCGCAGATCGCTGCGCCGGCCTAGCGTTTCGGACTTACGGGGGATCGGCGGCCGTCCCGGAGCGCGTATGCGTCGGGCGCAGCCCCGCGGTGACCAAGGCTCCTGCCCTGAGCTTTGCGCGCTCCGTCGCCGCGACCGCGGCGGCCAGGACGTCCTGGATTGGTCGGTCGAGCTCGGCGGCGACCCGAGCGACGTCCTCGAACTCCGGGGTCGCCCGGACCAGCACGCCCGCACGGTGAGCGACCTTGACGGCGACGGGCTGCCCGTCGACGAGCACGTCCGCCCAGCCTCGTTCGAGCGCCCGCCGGTAGACGACCGCCTCCCGCACACCGATGGTGCTGGTCAACCGGAAGATCTCCTCGCGCAGCCCCTCAACGTCGGAGGGGGCGCCCAGGACGGAGAGCGTGTGTGCGGGCCGGCCCTTCTTCATGAGAATCGGGGTCAGCCAGGCATCGGCGGCGCCGGCGTCGAGCAGGGCGGTCAGCACGGTCGGCCACACGCGGGGGTCGAGGTCGTCCACATTGGCCTCGAGGACGGTCATGGGCTGCGCGACCGCGCCCGCTCCCGCAGCGGCCCGGCGGCCGAGAACGACCCGGACCACGTTCGGCCTCTCCGCGGCATCACGGCTCCCGGCTCCCACCCCCGAGCCCGACACCTCGAGCGCTGGCAGGTCGCTCTGGGACGTTGCCAGCGTCGTGACGAGCGCCACGCCGGTGGGTGTCGCGAGCTCGCCCTCGCCTCCCGCCTCCACCGACCAGCCGTCGACCAGCCCGAGCACCGCCGGAACCGGCACGGGGAGCACGCCGTGCGCCGTGCGCACCGTGCCGGAGCCCAGCGCCAGTCTCGTCGCGACGACGTCTTCCACCCCGAGCAGCTGGAGCGCGGCACAGGTTCCGATGACGTCGGCGATCGAGTCCCAGGCGCCTACCTCGTGGAACTCCACCTCGTCGACCGGCTCGCCGTGCGCCGTCGCCTCGACCTCGGCGAGACGCCGGAACACCGCCGACGCGGAGTCGGCTACCGGCCCAGGAAGACCGGCCGCCGCGATGCGGTCGCGGATCTCGCGCCACGGGCGATGTGGGTGGTCCTCGCGGACCGTCGTGACCTCGACCTGCACCGCTCGCAACCCGGCCCGCCGCACCTCGGTCGCCTCCAGTCGGACCGTGTCGGGGAGCACGAGGTCGACGAGAAGCTGTACCGCACCGAGGTCAGCGCCGGCGTCGACGAGGGCGCCGAGGAGCATGTCGCCCGCGACACCGGCGGTGAGGTCGAGCCAGGCGACCCGCTCGCCGCCGACCGCTCGCATACTCGTCACGCTAGTGCGCCCGTCACGACGACGGGCGGCCGGGCGACGTGTCGGCACACCTGGCCGGGCCGGTCCTTCGCGCGCCGCCAGTGGGCGGAAGAACCTCCTGAAGAGCGGGTGACCGAGGTCGCATACCGTCACGGAATGACCTGTATGTCCCCTCGGTTGCCGGGTATGTGAGCGCCGTGCCGCAGACCGTACCGACCCAGACCAAGACCAACCGGCATCGGGTCGTCATCATCGGATCCGGGTTCGGCGGGCTCTTCGCGGCCCGGTCTCTCAAGCGCGCGGACGTTGACATCACGCTCATCGCACGGACCACCAGCCACCTGTTCCAGCCGCTGCTCTACCAGGTGGCGACCGGCATCCTCTCCGAGGGCGAGATCGCCCCGGCGACGCGCGAGATTGTCCGCAACCAGCCCAACATCACGACGATTCTCGGCGATGTGACCGACATCGAAATCGCCGACCGCACCGTGACGTCGGACAGCCTCGGTCGGACTGCGGTCACCCGCTACGACACGCTGATCCTGGCCGCCGGCTCGGGGCAGTCGTACTTCGGCAACGACCAGTTCGCCCGGTATGCGCCGGGCATGAAGGACATCGACGACGCCCTCGAGCTCCGCGGCCTCATCCTCGGTTGCTTCGAGCAGGCCGAGCTGGCCGCGATCCGCGGCGACAAGCAGGAGGTCGCCCGGCTCATGTCCTTCGTCGTCGTCGGCGCCGGCCCGACCGGGGTCGAGATGGCCGGCCAGATCGCCGAGCTGTCGAGGCGGACCCTGAAGTCAGATTTTCGGCACATCGACCCGACGATGACCCAGGTGACCCTCCTCGACGCCGCGCCGCAGGTGCTGCCGAGCTTCGGCGACCGGCTTGGTGAGATCGCCATGCGCCGGCTGACGAAGATGGGCGTGGACGTCCAGCTCGGCGCGAAGGTCGTCGATGTCGATGCCACCGGCATCGAGGTCCAGGACGTCAACGACGGATCGGGCGACGTCCGGCGCATCGAGGCGGTGGCCAAAGTGTGGGCGGCTGGCGTCCAGGCCAGTCCGCTGGGCCGGACCGTCGCCCGACAGGCCGGCGTCGAGACCGACCGCGCCGGACGCGTCAAGGTCAACCCGGATCTCACCCTGCCCCGCCACCCCGAGGTGTTCGTCCTCGGCGACATGATCGCCCTCGACAACCTGCCCGGCGTGGCTCAGGTGGCCATCCAGGGCGGCAAGTTCGCAGCCAGACAGATCAAACGGCGCCTGGCCGGCAAGCCCACCGAGCCGGCGTTCCACTACTTCGACAAGGGCTCCATGGCCACGATCTCGCGGTTCTCCGCGGTAGCCAGTGTGCGCGGTCTCCGGTTCGGCGGGTTCATCGCCTGGATGCTCTGGCTGGTGATCCACCTCTTCTATCTCATCGGGTTCAAGTCCCGGATCACCACGCTGCTGCACTGGTTCATCTCGTTCCTCGGCCGCGGCCGGTCCGAGCGGGCGATCACCGAGCAGCAGGTCTTCGCCCGCGAGGCCATCGAACGCCTCGGCGACGCGCACCAGCCGCATCTGCCGTAAACCGGGCTCCGTCGCATACCGGCTGGTTCGGTGTATGCGGGTTCGCGGCGGCTCGGTGCCGGCGTGGTGCGGTCGCGTATGGTCGGCCCGTGGCTGACATCGCGTACCCGATCGCCGAGCGCACGCTGGCCAACGGCCTGCGCGTGGTGGTCTCGGAGGACCACACGGTCCCGACGGTGACGGTGAACCTCTGGGTCGGTGTCGGGTCGCGGCACGAACCGGCCGGCCGAACCGGCTTCGCGCACCTCTTCGAACACCTGATGTTCCAGGGGTCCCGCAACGTCAAGAGCGGCGAGCACTTCAGCGCCCTCATGGCCGAAGGCGGCCGGCTCAACGCGACCACCTGGTTCGACCGGACGAACTATTTCGAGACCATCCCCAAGGGCGCCCTGGAGCTCGCCCTCTGGCTGGAGGCCGACCGCCACGGCCACCTTCTCGACGCCGTCACCCAGGAGAACCTCGACAACCAGCGCGATGTCGTCAAGGAAGAGAAGCGTCAGCGCTACGACAACGTGCCGTACGGCAATGCGCTCGTCGACGTCTACGCCACCGTCTTCCCCGAGGGCCATCCCTACCATCACCCGACCATCGGTTCCATGGAGGACCTCGACGCCGCCAGCCTCGAGGACGTGCACGCCTTCTTCCGTCACTACTACGGCCCCAACAACACCGTGCTGACGATCGTCGGAGACGTCGAGCCGGACGACGCGTTCGCGAAGGTCGAGAAGTACTTCGGCGCGCTGCCGGCGTCCGCTCAGCCAACCGCGCACGACATCCACCACCTCGACCCGCTCACCGAACCGGTCCGGCTCGAGCGGGTCGAGGAGGTGCCCAACGACCGGCTGCACCTGGCCTGGCGGCTGCCGGTCGACAGCGACGAGGACTACCTGGCCTGTTCGCTGGCGTTCGACGTCCTCGGCGGTCTCAGCACGTCCCGCCTCGTGCAGCGGCTGGTCCGCGACGAGCAGGTGGCCACCGCCGTTCACGCGCACACCATGGGGTTCGTCGACGGAGTTTCCCTGGGGCTGCTGATCATCGACGTCGCTGCCGGCACGGATGCCGATGCCATCGAGGACGCAGTTGTCGAGGAGCTCGACCGGCTCATCGCCCAGGGCCCGACCGCTATCGAGATGGAGTCGTCCCTCGCCGAGACCGAGCGGGGATGGCTCAGCTCGCTGGCCAGCCAGGAAGAGCGCGCCGATCTCATCTGCCACTACACGCTCCTCGCCGACGACAGCGACTTCGTCAACAACCTGCTCGACCGGATCGGGGCCATCGGTCGCGACCAGGTCAGGGCGGCGGCCGCGGCGTACCTGCAACCGCGCTCTCGAGCGGTTGTGTCCTACCTGGTCGAGGAGCAGGAGGCGGCCGCGTGAACCCTTCTGCTGTGGTCGAGCCGCCGCGGCCTGACGTCGTGCCACCCGAGCCGTACACCTTCCCGGAGGCGCGGCGGCGCACGCTGCCGAACGGCCTCGACGTCGTCGTCTACGACGTGCCGGGCCAGTACGTCCACTCGGTACGCGTCTCGATTCCGCTGCCGCTGTCCCGGGAGCTCCGCGACAAGGAGGGCGTCGCGACGATCATGGCGCGCACCCTCGACGAGGGCACCGCGAACCACTCGTCGAGTGAGTTCGCGCTCCTCCTCGAACGGAAGGGCGTCGCCCTCGGCGCCGGTGCGTCGGAGGCCGGGATCAGCGTCGACGTCGACGTCGCCAAACGACACCTCGAGTATGCGATGGACCTCCTGCGCCAGGCGCTCACCGAGCCGTCCTTCCCGGCGGCCGAGGTGACGCGGCATGTGAAGCAGCGCCTGGCGGAGATCGAGCAGGAGCGCTCAGTCGCCGCGCAGCGTGGGGCGATCGAGCTGATCGCGACCTTCTTCGAGGGGTCGGAGCGGGCCAGCCGGCCGACCGCCGGTTCCCGGGAGACGGTGGCCGCGATCAGCCGGGAGGACGTCGTCGCCTTCCATTCACGTGAGGGCTCGCCCGTCGGGGCGACCGTCGTGCTGGCCGGGGACCTCGACGGAGTCGACGCCTTCGCGGTCGTCGAGGCGGCGCTCGGCGGGTGGACGGCGCCCGACGGCTGGGAGGCTCCGCCCCAGCCGGTGGCGGCGCGGACCGCGGCGAACCGAGCGCGCGTGGTCGTCGTCGACCGTCCTGGTTCGGTCCAGACCGAGCTCGTCGTCGCCACGAACGGGCCGGACCGCCGAGTTGAGGGCGGCTGGTCGCCGTACCCGGTCCTGGGGTTCGTCCTCGGCGGGTCGCCGAACGCCCGGGTGGACGCGGTCCTGCGGGAGGAGAAGGGTTACACCTACGGCATCCGGTCGATCTTCCGCCCGCGCCGCCGTGGAGGGCTGTTCCTCACCAGCGGAAGCGTGCGCGGAGACGTCACCGTGGAGTCTCTCGACATCCTGCTCACCATCCTCGACGGCGCGCGGCAGGGGTTCACCGACGTCGAGACGAAGCAGGGCGTCGACTACATCGCCATGACCGCGGCCAGCCGGTATGCGACGGCCGACGCCATCGCCGACGAAGCCGCGACGCTGGCGTTCGAGGGGTTGACCACGCAGTTCACCACGGAGACGCTGCGCGACCTGGCGGACGTCGACGCGGAACGGCTGGGTGACGCATACCGCCGCTTCGCCGACGGAGAGTGGACTGTCGTCGTCGTGGGGGATGCTGGGGCGCATGTCGACGGCATCCGCGCTCTCCCGCACGCCGCCGCCCGAGACGTCACCGTCGTCAGCGGGTGAGCCCGGCGTGGCCCAGGTCGTCGTCGACTCGCCGATCGGGCCGCTGCTCCTCGTCGCCTCCGAGGGGGCGCTGACTCACGTCTGGTTCGACGGACTGCGTCATGCGTCCGCCGACGAGGCCGACCTGCCGCGGGAAGATGCCGAGGTCCTCGGCGCGGCGACCGTGCAACTGGCGGAGTACTTCGCCGGAGGACGCCGTGCCTTCGACCTGCCACTGCGGGCTCGGGGTACCACCTTCCAAAAGGCGGTGTGGGGCGAGCTGGTCAAGATCCCGTGGGGGACGACGACCACCTACGGCACGATCGCGCGGGCGCTCGGGCTGCCGTTGTCGGCATCGCGCGCGGTGGGCGCGGCTAACGGCGCCAATCCGATCTCCATCATCGTGCCGTGTCACCGGGTCATCGGTGCTGACGGGACGTTGACCGGCTTCGGCGGCGGACTGCCACGCAAGTCGGCGCTGCTGCGGCTCGAGGGGGTCGCGACCGAGCGCGATCAGCTGGTGCTCTTCGAGTAACTCGGTGGAGGTTCTCGCCACCGTGAGACGACTCACTCCCCTCCGATCAGAGCGTGGCCCCCGCCTGGGCATCAGTGCTCAACGCGCTGCGATGCGGGAAGCGGTGCACCTCCTGTGGCCAGCCGACGGCGACCGCGATCCTGCCGGCCCAATACCGTGCCTGGTCGTCGTCGGCCACATCGACAACCGCGAACCCGCCGAGGTGCTCCTTGGTTTCGGCGAACGGACCGTCGGTGAACAGGGGCGAGCCGCCACTCGGGTCGACGCTGCACACAACGGTCGACGCATCCAGACCGCCGTCACTGAAGACAAAGGCCCCGGCGACGGTCATCTCTTGGATCACGGCTCTGCCGGCTACGCCCCTCTCGCGGATCTCCTCCAGCGTGAGGTCGGGCACCCACTCGTCGTTGAATGCGATCAGGTACAGCGCCATGTCACCGTTCCTCTGCTCACCGGCAGCCCGGATAGCTGCCCCTCACCTTCTCCACGAACGCATCCGCGTCGATAGGACACCCCGGCCGAGGGAAAGTTTCAAGCCGTTCCGGATCGACCTTGTCGATCCCTTGCCATGTCTGCTCCACGCGGCCTGCCGGCGCGGCGGCAAGCCGGTCTGCCGAGACCCCTCTGATGACACTCACTGCGGCCTACCCCTGCGCCGAACTCAATCCAGGCAGAACTCGTTGCCCTCGGGATCCTGCATGACGATGCAGACGTCGTCGATGCCGTCGCCCTCCAACCGCTGCACCCGGCGCGCCCCGAGGGCGACCAGGCGGGTGCATTCTGCCTCGAGCGCGTCGGTGCGTCCCTCCGGCGGCACGCCTGCGGCGGCCCGCAAGTCGAGGTGAACGCGGTTCTTCGCCGTCTTCGGCTCGGGCACCTTCTGGAAGAACAACCGCGGCCCCGCGCCGTCGGGATCGACGAGCGCCGCTCGGTCGTTGCGGTGGTCGGCCGGAATCCCCCAGGCATCGAGCGCGGCGTCCCACGAATCGAAGCCGCGCGGGGGTGGTGCCTGGACGTAATGCACCGCCTCGGCCCAAAAGCCCGCGTGCCCGGCCGGGTCGGCACTGTCGAACGTCACCTGAAACGTGGTTGCCATGCACCGATCTTGGCGTAGACGACAGACAGCGGTGTGCTGACGTCGTCCACACCACTGAGGTGCCGACAAGTCAGGTCGATATGGCGTCATTCCGACGCGCGGAGATCGCGATGGCTTGTCGCCCGTGTAGCGGTCGCTGCGGGCCGGCGCGTAGGTTCGGAGGCGGAGGGACGTCTTTGAGAACGTCATCGGTCTGGGTCGAAGCCGGCGTCGCGAAAGGGGCACCGGAGCGCTGCGTGGCGATGTTCGCCTTCGTCGATGTGGAGGGGCGAGAGGTTCAGCCCAGCGCCGGCGATCACCGTCGAAAGGGAGTGCGAGGGACATGGAGAAGCGGACGCTTGGCAGCGCGGGGCTCGAGGTCTCGGCGCTCGGGCTCGGCTGCATGGGGATCAGCCAGTCGTTCGGTCCGTCCCCGGACCGGGCGACGATGGTCGACTTCTTGCGCGCGGCCGTTGAGCATGGGGTGACGTTCTTCGACACGGCCGAGGTATACGGGCCCTACCACAACGAGGAGGTCGTCGGTGAGGCGCTCGCGCCGCTGCGGGACCAGGTCGTCATCGCGACCAAGTTCGGCTTCTCCCTCGACGAAGGCGACCGCAAGCTCGACAGCCGGCCCGAGCACATCCGCGAGGCGCTCGAGGGCTCGCTGCGTCGGCTGCGCACCGATCACGTCGACCTGCTGTATCAGCACCGGGTCGATCCCGACGTGCCGATCGAGGAGGTGGCCGGGACGGTGAAGGATCTGATGGACGAGGGCAAGGTCCACCACTTCGGCCTCTCCGAGGCCGGCGTCGACATCATTCGGCGCGCCCACGCGGCCCAGCCAGTGACCGCTCTCCAAAGCGAGTACTCACTCTTCTGGCGGGAGCCGGAAGGCGCCATCCTGGACACCCTTGACGAACTGGGGATCGGCTTCGTCCCTTTCAGCCCACTGGGCCGTGGCTTCCTCACCGGGACCGTCGACGCCACCACCACGTTCTCCGACGGCGACATCAGGGCCACCCTCCCACGGTTCACGCTCGAGGCCCGCAAGGCCAACCTCGAACTGGTGGAGCGAATCCGGACCGTGGCCGAACGTCAGGGCGCGACGCCCGGACAAGTCGCACTGGCATGGCTGCTGGCGCAGAAACCGTTCATCGTTCCCATCCCCGGCACCCGCCGCCTGACCCGCCTCGAGGAGAACATCGGCGCAGCCGACCTGGCGTTGACCGACGAAGACCTCGCCGAGCTCGAGCAGGCCTCAACCGAAGTCAAGATCATGGGCGAGCGCTATCCCGAAGCGATGCAACAGATGGTCAACCGCTAATTGCCCCGAGGGGATCGCTTGAGGAAGAGGTCCGCCAACGTCCGGCACGCAGGACGCTGAAGGGTCTACTCGAACGACGCCTTGAGCGCGTCAACCGTGGCCGTTCGTTCCCTCATCGCGATCCTCCGAAGAATCGGCGTCGCCAGGCGGTACATGCGGTAAGTGTGCATCGTCGCGTGATGGCGTAGGAGCGTCGTACCGTCATCCGCGCTCTCCAGCGAATAGCTGGGCCAGCCCTCGGCTTTGAGCTTTCCCGACTTGGAGCTGTCCCACCAGTGGTAGGTCAACGTGTGCGGCGGGTGGAACACCACGATTTCACCGGGCGTGGGACCGAAGGACGTTTGGTCGATGAACGTCGTCCCGAGGGCAGCTGCCCCAGGCGACGTCTGCTGGGTGTGACGCAGGATGCTGCCCTTCTGAGGCATCCATTCGTTGTGCCCATCGATGTCGGACAGCCGCGCGAAGACGTCGCGGACAGGCGCCTTGACCCTGCGCTCGAGCTCGAACTCGATGATTCCCATGAGCCTCAGGATGTCGGCACCGTGCTGCTCTCCTCAAAGCCAACCTTCCGGCCGAAGAAGCAAGAAGCTGGCCGACCTCCGCCAACCCCATGACCACACAACGACTGGTCTGGCAGGTACAGGTCTGATCTCCAGGGTGGCCGTCCCCGGCGACCGGTTCACGGCGGCCTGGATCCGCTTCGTGGGGCTGGCCCCACGCCGCGCCGCGTCGAGCGATCGACGCCTCATCCCTGGGCCAGGACCGCGGTGACGAGCGGTGACCACGAGCCTGATCGGGGACACGGGCCGGGAAGGGTGTCGGCGAGACGGTGCTGTGGGTCATCCCCCCACGGTCGGCTGGCGGCGCGAGGCATACCTCACCCGTGCGGGTGAACCCGGTCGCTTCGCTGGTGAGCGGCCGGCGAGGCGGGCTAGGACCTCGTCGTGGAGCAGGCCGTTGGTCGCCACGGCGCTGCTGCCCCAACAGCCGTCCTGGCCGTCGAGCGAGGTGAAGCGGCCGCCGGCCTCCGTGACGACGGGGACGAGCGCCGCCATGTCGTAGACCTCCAGATCCGGCTCGGCCGCCACATCGACGGCACCTTCGGCGACGAGCATGTAGGACCAGAAGTCTCCGTATGCGCGCGTGCGCCAGCAGTCGTCGGCCAAACCCACGAACTGGTCGTACCGCCCGACCGTCCGCCACGAGGACGCCGACGAGTACGAGAGCGAGGCGTCGTCCAGCGAGCCGACCTTCGAGACGTGGATCGCCTTGGCGGACGACAGCGAGCGGCCCGAGTAGGCGCCGGAGCCCGTGGCGGCCCACCAGCGCCGTCCGAGGGCCGGCGCCGACACCAGCCCGATCACCGGCATACCGTCGTCGACGAGGGCGATGAGGCTCGCCCAGACGGGTACGCCGCGGACGAAGTTCTTGGTCCCGTCGATCGGGTCGATCACCCAGCGACGGGGACCGTGACCAGTCGTGTCGAACTCCTCGCCCTCGACGGCGTCGCGGGGGCGAGTCCGCTTCAGCTGGGCGCGGATGCTCTCCTCGGCCGTGCGGTCGGCGTCGGTGACCGGGGTGAGGTCCGGCTTGCTCTCGACGACGAGGTCATCCGATCGGAATCGGGCCATGGTCACCCGCTCCACCGAGTCGGCGAGTACGTGGGCGAGGCGCAGGTCGTCGTCGTACCGGGGCACCCGGCCCACGCTAATGGGTCGATGCGGCCCGTCGGGTTTCGCTTCGGCATCGTTGGCCGGGCTACGTCCGACCCGGTCATTGGACGCCCATGGCGTTGCTATGGAGGGCCCGCTGGTACTGGATCCGCAGCAGCAGCCGGTGAGCGAGGATGACCACCAGGGCCCAGGCCGTCCCTGCGATGAAGCCCGCGACGACATCTGTGAACCAGTGGTGCCCGAGGAACACGCGGCTCATTCCCATGGCCAGGGCGTAGAGGGCCAGGAGGGTCACCGTGACGACCCGGCCGAGGCGACTCTCGACGTGGAGCAGCACGAGATACGCCAGGAGAGTGGCGATGACCGTGGAGTTCAGGGTGTGCCCGCTCGGAAACGACGGGGTGCTCTCGTAGGGCGGTACCGCAAGGCCTCGGGGAGGACGGGCCCGGCCGGTCAGATCCTTGCCGGCCTCGGTCATCGCGACGGATCCGGCGGCGGCGACGGCCATGAGGGCGATCGGCGTCCAGCTGCGCCACCACCAACCGAGCCCGACGACGACGAGCGTGGTGAGGATGGGCAGGATCTTCGTGCTTCCGATGTCGGTGAAGAAGGTGACCGCCGCGTCGAGGGCCGGCGTACGGTGCACGACCATCCAGTCGAGCAGCGGCTGGTCGACACGGGCCAGCCCGTCGCCCTCCTGCACCGCCTGGTAGGTCTCGTCCAGGATGGCGACGAGGACGGTCAGCACCGCGGCGCCGATCGCGGCGGTGAGGAGACTGATGCCGCTCGCCACCGGTTCCGGGGTGGCCTGACCGGCCTCGACCTTCGACGGTGGGGCGGGCCGCGGAGACGGGTCGGCGAGAGGGTTCCCTTCGGCCGACGTCACCTCGTCAGCGTGTCATGACCCCCACACCGCACGCGCGCCGGCGTCGCCTGTGCGGACCGTCCAGTAGGTGGCGGCGACGGCCGCGAGGATCGAGACGACGACGGCGATGGGACCCAGCGCGCGGTTACGGCTGGTTGCCGCCACGGCTGCCGAGGCGACCGCGAGGACCAGGGCGAACCACGGCAGCACACTGCCCAGTTGGCCGCCCTTGGCCTCCTGCAACGCTTCCCCGCTCTCCTTGGTCACGAGGGTGATGAGGAGCATGACGAAGTTTGCTCCGGCGACCCACCAGCTGTACCGCTCGCGGAGGTTCTTCCGGACCGACACGACGATGGTGACGACGGCCAACGCGGGCAGCCCGACGACTACGAGATGAAGAACGAGCACGTGGACGGGCAGGCCCGTGATCGTGTCGAACATGTCGCTCCTAACGATGGGCGCCGGGTGGGGACGGATCGTCATCCGAGGTGACGACAGCCTAGGGACGCCGGTTCAGTCATCCGTTCCGAGACGCGCCCGCAACAGGCGGCGGAGTGAGTCCAGGCGGGCGGGACCGGCCGGCCCGGCCGCTCCGGACGCGACGTAGGCGTCGAGCGCGCACTCCTCCTCGTCGTGCGTGCAGCCCCGCGGGCAGTCGGCCGTCCCCGGCTCGAGGTCGGGAAAGAAGAGGATGATCCGGTTCGGGTCGACGTGCCCCAATCCGAACGTCCGTACCCCAGGGGTGTCGATGACCCAGCCGGCGTCGCCCGGGAGACGGAGGGCGACGGCGGAGCTCGACGTATGCCGGCCCCGTCCGGTCACCTCGTTGACGTCGCCGGTGGCCCGGTCGGCGTCCGGGACGAGCCGATTGACGATCGTCGACTTTCCGACACCGGAGTGTCCGACGAACACCGAGATGCGGCCGGTCAGGTGCTCCCGCAGGTCCTCGATGCCCTCGAGTCGGCCGTCCACGCGTCGGGTCACGACGTATGGGACCTGCAGCGGCGCATATGCGGCGAGGAACTCGTCCGGCGGCGTGAGGTCGGCCTTGGTGAGGACGAGCAGCGGGTCGAGGCCGGCGTCGTAGGCGGCGACGAGACAGCGGTCGATGAGCCGGGGCCGAGGTTCCGGGTTGGCGAGCGCCGAGACGACGACGAGCTGGTCGGCGTTCGCGACGATGACCCGCTCGACGGCGTCGGTGTCGTCCGAGCTGCGTCTCAGCACGGAGCGGCGTGGCTCGACCCGGACGATGCGAGCCAGCGCGTCCGGGCCGCCGCCCGTGTCGCCGACCAGCGCGACGTCGTCACCCACCACCACGCCCTTGCGGCCCAGCTCGCGAGCGCGCATCGCGGTGATGACCCGCTCGGGGGTCTTCCGGCCTCCGACGCCGGCGGCGACGAGTACCGCATACCGGCCGCGGTCGACCCCTGTGACGAAGCCAGGTACAGCGTCCTCGTGCGCCGGTCGGGTCTTGGTGCGGCGCCGCGAGCCACGTGGGTTCGGGCGCGCCCGGACGTCGGACTCGTCGAGGTGCTGCCAGCTCATCGGCCGGCGGCGTGCTGCTGCGCGGCGTCGAGCATGCGCGCCCAGAGGCCGGGAAAGTCCGGCAGGGTCTTGGCCGTCGTGGCGACGTCCTCGACGACGACACCGGGTATGCGGAGCCCCAGGACGGCGCCGGCGGTCGCCATGCGATGGTCGCGGTAGCTGTGAAAACGCCCGCCGTGCAACGCTTTCGGCGTGATGCGCAGGCCATCCTCGGTCTCGGTGACGGAGCCACCCAACGCGTTGATCTCGGTCGCGAGCGCGGCGATCCGGTCGGTCTCGTGGCCGCGGATGTGGGCGACGCCGCGGATCCACGACGGCGACGACGCCAGCGCAGCCAGCGCCGCGACGACGGGGGTGAGCTCGCTGGCGTCGTGCAGGTCGACGTCGATGCCTTCGATGACGCCGGTCCCGGTGACGGTCAAGCCGGTCCGGTCCAGGCTGACGTCGGCCCCCATCCCGTCGAGGATGTCCCGCAAGGCGTCACCCGCCTGGGTGGTGTGCTGCGGCCAGTCGGGCACGCGCACGCGCCCGCCGGTGACCAGAGCTGCGGCCACGAAGGGCCCGGCGTTGGAGAGGTCGGGCTCGATGAGGACGTCGAGCGGGCTGATCTCGCTCGGTTCGACGCGCCAGGTGTTGGGCTCGGAGTCGTCGACGACGACGCCGGCGTCTCGCAGCGTCTCCACGGTCATGGCGATGTGCGGCTCGCTGGGAACCGGCTTGCCGGCGTGGTGGACGGTCACCCCTTCGTCGTACCGGGCCCCGGCCAGCAGCAGGGCCGAGATGAACTGCGAGGAGGACGAGGCGTCGAGCGTGACGGCGCCACCGCGGACCGAACCGGTTCCCTCGACGACCACCGGGAGGGTGCCGCGGCCGCCGTCGTCGAGGCCGACTCCGAGGGTGCGGAGCGCGTCGAGCACGGGACCCATCGGCCGCCTCCGGGCGTGCGGGTCGCCGTCGAACTCGATACGACCGTCGGC
>DATLPT010000026.1:0-5748 GCA_035535635.1 Lapillicoccus sp.
ATGATCTCGCACCCGCAGTACGACCCGAACCGGCTGTCGGCGCACGACCAGGCCTCTGTCGTGAAGGCCTGGAACGAGCTGAACGCCGACCCGAACCAGCCCCTCGTCAACCGGGCCATCGGGGGAAACCTCTATCCGCCGGGATCGGTGTTCAAGATCGTCACCGCGTCCGCCGCGCTGGAGAAACAGGTCGTCGACCCCAACACCAAGATCCCTGCGCCGGCGGTGCTGGAGCTCCCGCAGACCACAGCCGGTCTACCGAACTACGACCGTCAGCCCTGCGGCCCGAACGACGAGACGACGCTGCAACGGGCGCTCGAGATCTCGTGCAACACCGCGTTCGGAAACCTCGGTATGCAGGTCGGCGCCCAGGGCTTGTCCGACCAGGCGGCCAAGTTCGGGTTCGGGACGACGCTGCGGATCCCCACGCGCGTCGAGCCGAGCCGGTTCCCCACGGGGATCAACCAGGCGCAGACCGCCCAGTCGGCGATCGGGCAGTTCGATGTCCGGGTCACGCCGATGCAGGTCGCCATGGTCAGTGCCGGCATCGCGAACGGCGGGGTCCTCATGCGGCCCTACCTCATCAACCAGGTGCTCAGCGCCGACCTGCAGACCATCGACCGCACCTCGCCCGAGCGCCTCGGGACAGCGGTGTCCCCACAGACGGCCAGCACGCTCACGTCGATGCTCACCGCGGTCGTCGACCAGGGCACAGGCACGCCGGCCCAGATCAACGGCGTGCAGGTGGCCGGCAAGACCGGGACCGCGGAACAGGGCAACGGCAAGCCGCCGCACGCCTGGTTCACCGCCTTCGCGCCGGCGAACGACCCGAAGGTTGCGGTCGCCGTCGTCGTCGAGGACGGTGGCAACGCCGGGAGCGAGGCCGTCGGGGGGCGGCTCGCGGGACCGATCGCCAAAGCAGTCATGGAAGCGGTGCTCAACCAATGAGGCCCGCGCCAACACATTACCGACCAAGGAACACCAACCGATGAATCCTGAAGTGGGGACGACCCTCGGCAGCCGGTACACCCTGACCGACCGCATCGCGGCCGGAGGCATGGGTGACGTCTGGCGGGCCACGGACTCGGTGCTCGGCCGCGACGTCGCGGTCAAGGTCATGCGGGCCACCGCCGCGGACGACCCGACGTTCGCCAACCGGTTCCGCGACGAGGCCCGCCACAGCGCGGGAATGTCACACCAAAACATCGCCACGGTCTACGACTACGGCGAGGACGACGGCACGGCGTACCTCGTGATGGAGCTCGTCGACGGCGAGCCGCTCTCGCAGATGATCGCCCGGGGCCCCATGCCGACCGACCAGGTGCGCGGGATCATCGGCCAGGCGGCGCTCGCCCTGGCTTCCGCTCACGCCGCCGGGGTCGTCCACCGGGACGTCAAGCCGGCCAATATTCTCGTTACTCCGGACGGCCGCGTGAAGCTCACCGACTTCGGCATCGCGCGGGCGGCGGACGGCGCGTCGCATACCCGAACCGGTGAGGTGCTCGGCACCCCGCAGTACCTCTCCCCCGAGCAGGCTCTCGGCAAGGGAGCGACCGGCTCCAGCGACCTCTACGCGCTCGGCATCATCACCCAGGAGATGCTCACCGGCCGCAAGCCGTTCGAGGCGGACACCGCGGTGGCGACCGCCCTGGCCCAGGTCAACGAGGCGCCGCCACCACTGCCGGACTGGGTGCCCTCGGATCTGCGCCGGATCGTCGACCAGAGCCTGGCCAAGGACCCCTCCGACCGGCCCACCTCCGCGGCGGCGGTCGCCGCGGCACTGGGTATGCCGGTCAGCGGGCTCGCTCAGATCCCGCCGGCGACCAGCGTCGTCCACACCGGGGACACCGACCCGGACGGTACCCAGGTCATGGACGCGCCGGCCGGCACCGAGGTGCTTGGCGCCGCATACGCCGACTATCCGGCTGCCGGGTACGAACCGGCGGGCTACGACCCGGCGTATGCCGATCCCGGTCCCTATGAGCCGTACCCGCCGCGGCAGGAGCCGGAGAAGCAGCGTCGCGGCATCGGTCTGTGGTGGATCCCGATCCTCGTGCTGCTCGCCGCCATCGGCTTCTTCGCCTGGGCCTACGCGAGCAACAATGGCAGTCCGGCGGCGACCGTGACGACCGTGACGCAGACCGCAGCACCGACCTCCACGGCGACGTCGGCACCGCCGACGACCGTCACCCCGTCGCGGCCCAGCACCACGACGACGCAGAGCACGACCTCGGCGCCGGTGCAGGTCGTGCTCAACAAGGGCGACTACGTCGGCAAGTCGTTCCAGGATGCCAAGGGGATCCTCGTCAACGCCGGCTGGAAGGACAACCAGATCAAGCAGGAGACCAAGGCCGACAAGGAGGAGGCGGGCACCGTCATCGACATCAAGCCCACCGGGAAGGTGAACGTCGGAACTCCGATTACGCTGACCGTCTCGGACGGCAGTGCGACGGCAGGCCCCACGAAGACCTCAGAAGGCGGCGATGGCTCGGGAGACTGACCCGATGCGGGGCCGCGCGTGAGTGGACCCCAGCTGCTCGGTGGCCGGTACGAGGTCGGCGAGCTCATCGGACGAGGGGGGATGGCCGAGGTCCATCTCGGCCACGACACGCGCCTCGGTCGTCCGGTCGCGATCAAGTTGCTGCGCTCCGACCTGGCGCGTGATGCGAACTTCCTGACCCGCTTCCGACGCGAGGCGCAGGCGGCGGGGGGCCTCAACGACCCCAACATCGTCGCGATCTACGACTCCGGCGAGGAGACCACGACGGACGCCGGTGGCGCCCCGGTCCCGCAGCCGTACATCGTCATGGAGTACGTGGACGGCGAGACGCTGCGGGAGAAGCTGCAGCGTGAGAACGTCATCGCGCCGTCCGAGGCGGCGCAGATCGTGGAGGGCGTCCTCGCGGCGCTCGCGTACAGCCACCGGATGGGGTTCGTCCACCGCGACATCAAGCCGGCCAACGTGATGCTCACGCGATCGCGTGACATCAAGGTGATGGACTTCGGGATCGCGCGCGCGGTCGCCGACACCTCCGCCACGATGACCCAGACGCAGGCGGTCATCGGCACCGCACAGTACCTCTCGCCGGAGCAGGCCCAGGGTCTGCCGGTCGACGCGCGGTCCGACCTCTACTCGACCGGGTGTCTCTTGTTCGAGCTGCTGACCGGGCGCCCGCCGTTCGTGGGCGACTCTCCCGTCTCCGTCGCATACCAGCACGTCGGGGAGCGGCCGCAGCCGCCGTCGAGCTTCAACCACGACGTGCCCACGGCCTACGACAGCATCACGCTGCCCGCGCTGGAGAAGGAGCGAGAGCGGCGGTACCAGAGCGCGACCGAGTTCCGGAACGACCTGAAGGCTGCGCGGGAGAGCCGGCCGCTCAGCGCCGCCGCGGCCGGAGCCACCGTCGGTGCGGCGGCGGCGGTCGGCGCGATGGGAGGCGACGAGGCGACCCAGATGCTCGGAACGAGTCGCCAGTCCGACCTCATCCCGCTCGACGACAGCCCCGAGGAGCTCGAGGGCAACCGCGACGCACGACGACGCCCGGCTTGGGTGTATGCGTTGATCGCCGCGGCCGTCGTCCTCGTCCTCGCGGCGGCGACCTGGGCGGGGATCGCGCTGTTCGCGCGGCAGAGCCCGGAGCAGGTGGCGGTTCCGAACCTCGCCGGTCTCAACGAGACTGCTGCGCAGGCGGCGCTGTCGCGGGCGCAGCTCAAGGGTCAGGTGCAGAACAAGCCGAGCGCGACGGTGGCCAAGGGCCAGGTCTCGGGGCAGGACCCGGCCGCGGGCACCCAGGTGGCGGTGCAGTCGACGGTGACCATCGACGTGTCGACGGGTCCCGACTCGGCAGCGATCCCGAATGTGGTCGGCTTCACCCAGGAGGCCGCCACCACCGCGTTGCAGGGCGCCGGGTTCTCGGTCGGGACGATCCAGCAGGTCGACGACAATGCGCAGGCCAAGGGCAACGTCCTCGGGACGGACCCGGCGGTCGGCGCCGTCACACCGTTCTCCACCCCGATCACCCTGAAGGTGGCGACGGGCAAGGTCGCCGTTCCTGACGTTCGGACCACCAGCTTCGGCGTCGCGCAGGAAACTCTGCAGAAGGCCGGGCTCAACTCACAGATCCAGCAGGTCGACGATGCCAAGGCGATCGAGGGCACGGTTCTCGACCAGACGCCGTCGGCGGGGACGGTCGTGGATGTCGGCAGCACGGTGACCATCAAGGTCGCGCGGCGCCCGACGCCGACGCCCACGACGACGACGGTGACGGTGACCGTCCCGCCCACGACGCCGCCCACGTCGACGACGACAACGACCACCTCGTCGACGACTACGACGAAGCCCCCCTGATCAGGCGACCGGCGTTACCAGCCCGTGGACGAGCGGGCTGAGGCCCTGCGAGCGGGCGACGGCATCACGCATACCGCACCGCTCCAGCCAGTTCGCGAGGAGCCGGTGACCGCCGACGGTCAGCACGCTCTCCGGGTGGAACTGAACGCCGTGCAACGGCAGGGTCGTGTGGCGAACGGCCATGATGATGCCGGAGTCGGTATGCCCGTTGGCCACCAAGGTGTCCGGCCGAGTGGTCGGGTCGATGGTCAACGAGTGGTAGCGGGTTGCGGTGAACGGGCTGGGCAGACCCTCGAGGACCCCCGTCCCGTCGTGGTGGACCAGCGAGGTCTTACCGTGCAGCAGCTCCGGCGCCCGGCCCACGGTCGCGCCCATGACCACCCCCAGCGCCTGGTGACCGAGGCATACCCCGAGCATGGGCTGGGCCCGCTCGGCGCAGGTTTCGATCATGGCCATGCTGACGCCGGCGTCCTCGGGTGTGCCGGGTCCGGGCGAGACCAGGACGCCGTCGAAGTCGGCGCCGTCCGCCGCGGCGATGGCGTCGTTGCGGACCACCTCGCACTCGGCGCCGAGCTGTTGGAGGTAGCCCACGATGGTGAACACGAAGCTGTCGTAGTTGTCGACGACGAGGATGCGCGTGGTCGATGAAGTTATTGCGCTGCTCCGTCCGGAGAAATGGTGACGTCCTCAAAGGGTAGGTGAGGTGTGACGGCCGGGAAGACCCAGAGGAAGAGGACGCCGACGACCACCGCCACCAGCAACAGGACCTGGAGCGTCTTGGCGAGGCGGCCGCCAGGGAACAGGCCCCAGAGAGCCGCATACATCAGCCGCCTCTTGCGGTGAGGACGTCCGGCGGGAGGCCTTGGGCGCGGGCGAGGTCCGGTCGAGCTTCGCGAAGACGATGTACCGGTTCGTGGAACCGTAATTCGGCTCACAGGACGTGAGGGTGAGCCAGGCCTGGGTGGGGACGGCGCCGGGCTGCTGCGGCACTGGCTCGAGGACGCGGACGTCGGTCGGTGAGACGATCTCCGAGCGAACCGCGCGGTAGACGGCGCCGAGTGGGGCTGGGGGCCGGAGTCGGTTTCGCGAAGCGGCGCTCGAGTGACTCCACGGTCGCCGCCTGCGCTCGGCTGGCGTTGACGCCGACAACGCCGAGCTCCCGGACGACGAAGAGCAGCATTACCACGCCGACGGTGATGGCCAGCTCTCCGACGACACCGAGAACAGTCCCGGCGACCCTCACGCGGGAGCCTCAGCCGCCCGTGGCGCGGTCGAGGTCGATGGTGCCTGTGTAGGCGGGGAACTCGCCGGAGTCGCTCGTCGTGACGTCGTAGCCCAGCCCGACGGCGTCGACCCACTCGCGGTAGATGCGTACCTGCGGGTCTCGGTCGAGGGCGGCC
>DATLPT010000027.1:0-1827 GCA_035535635.1 Lapillicoccus sp.
GAGAACCAGGCGAGGTTGTAGACGACCGTCGACACTTGTGAGACGCCACCACCGATGCCCTTCACGAGGCGTCCATCTTCGATGACGTAGCCCTCGCGGTAGCCCTTCTCCGCGGTCCGCTCGCCCAGGATTCCGTTGAGGCTGAACGTCTCTCCCGGTTTGAGCAACGTTCCGTTGATGGTGTTGGAGGCGGTGATGAGGTTCGCGGTCCGCGACGGGTCGTAAGGAAAGCGCGAGTCGAACGACGCCACGACCTCGATGACACCGAGGGCCTCGGCCGCCTCCGTCGTGAACGCCGGACGCGATGTCGTCACCGCGAGCTGCGCCGTCCGGTCGGTCGCGGTCAGCGCGGCGATGAGGACGTCCGCAGATGTGGCCGGATCCATCTCGACACCGTCCAGCGACGGCAGGACCTTCGGAACGTCGTCCTCGACGACGATCCGGGCGTCCTGCGACTTCGGCAGCACCCCACCCAGCGCCTCGGTCATCACCGACGCGAGCTTCGTTCGGTCGACCACGGGGCTCAGCCCGCCATCGGCGTTCGGCGTCATCGACAGCATCGGAGCCAGCTGGGCGGGGGTCAAGGACGCCGTCGCCGGCCCCGCCACCAAGGTCACCGGTCCCGACATCGCGGGCCGGGCGAACGAGTCCAACGCGGCGTCGACCGCCTCTTGAGTCACAGTCGGTGGAGTCAACGTCACCTCGGCCGTCACCGCCGTCGCCCGCGGATAGGCCGCCGCCAGCTGACGGACCAGCGGCTGCACCGGCACCGTGACGCCGGTGACGGCCGCCACTCCGGTGGCCGTCCCGTCGGCGAACGTCACGGAGCCGTCTCTCGGAGCGACCTCCGCCTCCGCGGCTCGAGCGGTCACCGTCGTGGTGAGCCGCGCCTCGTCGACTGTCGTGGCCACCTGGCGCTCGGCGGAGCCCGCCAGGTGCCGCCAGATCCGGACGGGGTCGAGCGTGAACCCCGCCGGCCGATCAAGCGTGCCAGGGACGTCGAGGGCGAGACCGGCCTCCGCGGGTCGCACCGCAAACGTGCGGCCGGAGTTACCCACCGTCACAACGATCTCGGCGCTGGCGACCGTCGCGAGGTCCCGCTCCAGCCGCGCCACCGCCTGCTCGCGCGACAGACCCCGGATGTCGACACCCTCGACGGAGCCGACGGTCGGCACCTGCCGGCCCAAGACGAGCGCCAGCACGAGATAGGCCGCGGCGGCCAAGACCAGCCCGATCCCCGCCCACAGCGCGGTCCCGGCTCGGCCCGTCGGCACGGTCACCCTCCCTGTCGGCCGTGCGATCCTGGCCTCGAGCGCCGACGGCTGATGTGAGGACCCTAAGGGTGGAGGCCGACGCCTCGCGCGTCCGGTGCCTCGGAGCGGCCCTCCGACACCGAATCGTTGCCGAACGGCCCGGTATGCGTCGACCGGCACGCCAGTGCAGCGCGCCAGAGGTGCATCGTCGCGTACGAGCGGTAAGGGGACCACCGCTCGGCGTGGCTCAAGTCGGCGCCGAGCAGCTCGGCGCCCTGCCGCACCACGAGGTCCGTCGCCAGCAACCGGTCGGGATCACCCGTCAGCCTCATCGTGACGTACGTCGCCGTCCACGGTCCGACCCCGCGCAGCGCCAGAAGCTCGGCGTGCAACGCCGCCGGCTCCCGGGTCGGCGAGAGATGCAGCGAGCCGTCCGCCACCGCGACGGCCGCCGCAACCACCGCGGCGATCCGGCTCCGTGGACCGGTCAGCACACCGTCACCCTGGTCGGCGACCGCCGCGGACGACGGCATCGCCCGCAGGTCTCCCGCAGGCTCGCCCAGGGCCGCCGCCA
>DATLPT010000028.1:0-4186 GCA_035535635.1 Lapillicoccus sp.
GTGTCGGGACGCGGGAATCGGCTCGGTCGCCGTCTATGCGGAACCGGATCGCGACGCCCTGCACGTGAAGGTGGCGGGGGAGGCATACGCCCTCGGCGGGACGAGCCCTGGCGACAGCTACCTCGTCGTCGACAAGCTCCTCGACGTCGCGGCGAGGTCCGGCGCCGACGCGGTCCACCCCGGCTACGGGTTCCTCGCCGAGAACGCCGGGTTCGCCCAGGCGGTCATCGACGCGGGGCTGACGTGGATCGGCCCGGGTCCCGACGCGATCGACGCGCTCGGTGACAAGGTGAAGGCCCGGCACATCGCCCTCAAGGCCGGCGCACCCCTGGTGCCGGGGACTCCCGACCCGGTCGACGGGCCGGACGACGTGGTGGCCTTCGCCGAGGAGCACGGGCTGCCGGTCGCGATCAAGGCGGCCTACGGAGGTGGGGGACGAGGCCTCAAGGTCGCCCGCACGATGGAGGAGATCCCCGACCTGTTCGAGTCGGCCGTGCGGGAGGCGGTGACGGCATTCGGCCGGGGCGAGTGCTTCGTGGAGCGGTTCCTCGACAAGCCGCGCCACGTCGAGACCCAGTGCCTGGCCGACCAGCACGGCGGCGTGGTCGTCGTCTCGACGCGGGACTGCTCGCTCCAGCGCCGCAACCAGAAGCTCGTCGAGGAGGCTCCGGCACCCTTCCTCTCCGAGGCCCAGCACGCCGAGCTGGTCAGGGCGTCCAAAGCGATCCTGGCGGAGGCCGGGTACGTGAGTGCGGGCACCTGTGAGTTCCTCGTCGGTCAGGACGGCGCGATCTCGTTCCTCGAGGTCAACACCCGGCTCCAGGTCGAGCACCCGGTCAGCGAGGAGGTGACCGGCGTCGACCTCGTGCGTGAGCAGTTCCGCATCGCGAACGGCGAGCCGCTCGGGTACACCGATCCGGCGGCCCATGCGCATTCGATCGAGTTCCGCATCAACGGCGAGGACGCAGGGCGGAACTTCCTGCCCGCCCCGGGCACCGTCGCGCGGCTGGTCCTGCCCGGCGGCCCGGGAGTCCGCGTCGACTCCGGTGTCGTCGAGGGAGACACCGTTGCCGGCGCCTTCGACTCGATGCTGGCCAAGCTTATCGTCACAGGCAGGACCCGCCAGGAGGCGCTGGAGCGATCACGCCGCGCCCTGGACGAGTTCGTCGTCGACGGCATGCCCACGGTGCTGCCCTTCCACCGGGCGGTGGTCCGTGACGAGGCGTTCGCGCCCTCGTCGGACGTGCCCTTCACCGTGCACACGCGGTGGATCGAGACGGAGTTCGACAACACCATCGAGGCGTATGCGGGTGCGGCCGCCGACGGGGCCGAGCTCGGGGAGCGTCGGCCGGTTGTCGTCGAGGTCGGCGGCAAGCGGATCGAGGTGGTCCTGCCGGCGGAGCTGGCGCTGGTCGGAACCGGAATGGGTGGCGCGGCGCGCAAGAAGGCCCCCCGGCGCTCCAGCGGCGGTCACGGCGGGGGGGCCGCGTCGGGTGACGCCCTCACTGCCCCGATGCAGGGCACCATCGTCAAGATCGCCGTCGAGGACGGTCAGACCGTCGAGCAGGGAGAGACGGTCGTCGTCCTCGAGGCCATGAAGATGGAGCAGCCCATCGCGGCCCACAAGTCCGGCGTCGTCAGCGGGTTGGGCGCCCAGATCGGCGCCACGGTGACGAGCGGCACCGTCCTGGCCGAGATCAAGGACGCCTGAAGGGCGCCACGGGGGGCTGGAGCGCTCGGGAAACCGAGCGCTCCAGCACCAGTCAGGCCGGAACGGTCAGGTACGCGTCCCTGGGTCGGTGCTCGTCGTCTCGGGCGACGACTCCGGGATGGTCTCCGGGGCGGAGGTCGGCACCGGGTCGGGGCTGGGGACGGGCGGTGCGGTGCCTGGTGCGTCCGGGTCCGGGCCCGGGTCGATGGGGGTCCGCGGCTCCGGCGCCGTACCGGGAGTCGGCGCGGGCTCGCTGGGTACCGATGGCGGGTCCCCCGCGGCCGGAGCCGGACCGGGCGACGGCTCCGGGAGGGTCGCCTCGTCCTCCGGTATGCCGAGCCGCTCGCGAACCATGTCGTCGCCCTTGGCCATCTGCTCGGAGTAGCGACCGCCGGTGCGCTCGTCGACGACCTCCGAAGCCTTGTCGAGGCCTTGGTCGGCCTGCTTCGGGTGGCCCGTGATGAAGTCCTTGACCTTGTCGAAGAAGCTCTCGTTGCTCATCGCCTCTGTCCCTTCTGATGGGGCCGGTGGCGGAACATCGTCGGCCCCGCCTCCTCGACCCTAGTCGGCAGCGACGCCCTGGACGCATACCATCGCGGTATGCCTCAGCTGGCCGGCGCGGATCAGATGCCGTGGCAAGGGTTCTCGTTCACGAACCTCCTCATCCTCCTGGTGATCCTGGCCGTGCTCTGGCCGTTGATGCGGTGGCTGCGACGGACGATCTCCGAGAACCGGCGCCAGCGCTGGGCCGGTGAGGACGACGAGGAGCTCCGCTACACGGAGGAGAACGACCCCGACCTGCGCCGGAACCATCCGGAGGACTGAGTCGTCATCGGGTGTGCAGGCGCCGGGCCGCCTCGGCGATCGACCCGGACATCGACGGGTACACCGTGAAGGACCCCGACAGCTGGTCGACGCTGAGGTGGTTCTGGACCGCGACGGTCAACGGGTAGATCAGCTCCGACGCCCGTGGCGCGACGACGACGCCGCCGAGCACCGTGCCGCTGCTCTGCTGCGCGAACACCTTGACGAACCCGTCGGTGAACCGGTCCATCTTCGCGCGGGCGTTGGTCGCCAGCGGGAGCATCACCGACCGCGCCGCCACGCGTGCGGAGTCGACGTCGTCCTGGGTCACTCCGACCGTCGCGATCTCGGGTGACGTGAACACGTTGGCACTCACCACGTCGAGCCGGAGCGGTGTCACCGCGTCTCCGAGCGCGTGCCACATCGCGATCCGGCCCTGCATCGCCGCCACCGACGCCAGCGGCAGGACACCCGTGCAGTCCCCCGCCGCATAGACGCCGCGGACCGAGGTCCGAGAGACCGCGTCGACCTCGATGTGCCCGGACTCACCCAGCGCAATTCCGTTCTCCAGCAACCCGATTCCTGACGTCTGCGGCACGGAGCCCACGGCGAGCAACGCGTGTGAACCGAGCACCGTGCGCCCGTCGGTGAGTGCCACGCATACTCCGTCGTCGGTCCGCTCGACACTGACCATCCGAGACCGGCCGAGCACCTCCATGCCGTCGCGCCGGAACACGTCCTCGATGACCCCGGCTGCGTCGGCGTCCTCGCCGGGGAGCACCCGATCCCGCGACGAGACGAGAGTGACGCGGGTGCCGAGGCCGACGTAGGCGTGCGCGAGCTCCGCGCCGGTGACGCCCGATCCCACGACAACGAGGTGTTCGGGCAGCTCGGTGAGCGAGTAGATCTGCTGCCAGGTGAGGATGCGATCCCCGTCCGGCTGCGCGCTCGGCGTGGTCCGCGGCGTCGACCCGGTGGCCAGCAGGACGACATCGGCGTCCAGCTCCTCGGCCGTCCCGTCGTCGGTCACCGCCCGGACCGCGCCGGCGTCGAGCAGCGTCCCGGTGCCGTGGACGATCCGCACGCCGTCCCCCGTTAGGCGGGCGGCGATGTCGGTGCTCTGCGCTGCGGCGAGGTGGAGGATGCGTCGGTTGGCCGCGGCGAGGTCCACCCTGGCGTCGGCCAGGCCCACGCCGAGATCACCGCCGGAGGCGCGGTTCGTGACGAACCCGGCCGTTGAGATGAGCGTCTTGCTTGGGACGCAGTCGGTCAGCACGCACGCTCCCCCGAGCCCGTCCCGGTCGACCACCGTGACCGAAGCGCCGAGCCGTGCCGCGACCAGGGCCGCCTCGTACCCGCCCGGACCGCCGCCGAGGACGACGACCGACGTGGGTTGCCCGATCACCCCCTCATCCAACCATCGGGGCCAGAAGTGTTGCGGCCACTAGGGTGCCGGGGTGAGCGTCGATCTCCATGACCTGGGTACCGACCCCTTCGACGTCGCCAAGGCCGCGGCCACCGTGATCGCCGAGCGCACCGGCGCTCCCACCCACGACGTGGCACTGGTCCTCGGGTCCGGCTGGGGCCAGACCGCAGAGCTGATCGGTCCCACCCTCGCAACCGTCGACAACGAGGACGTGCCCGGCTTCCACGCCGCAGCGGTGGCCGGAC
>DATLPT010000029.1:0-7108 GCA_035535635.1 Lapillicoccus sp.
GCGGTTCTCGCCCTCGAGGTGGGAGTGGACCTCGGCCTCGACGATGCCCTCGGGGATCGGGACGTCGGTGGCGTCGAGGAGCTGCTCGAGAACCTTGTCACGCGCCTGCACGCCCTGCTCGAAGCGCTTGACCTGCTCCACCTGCTTGACGACGTCGGCCCGCAGTTCGTCGAGCGTGTCGAACTCGGACGCCAGCTGGGCGAAGTCGTCGTCGAGCTCGGGCAGCTCGCGCTCCTTGACCGATTGGACGGTCACGACACAGTCGGCCACCTGGCCCTCGCGGTCGCCGCCGGCCAGCGGCGCCTGGAACTCCTTGGTCTCACCCGCGGACATCCCGACGAGCGCCTCGTCGATGCCCTCGAGCATGTTGTTGGTGCCCACCTCGTAGGAGACGCCCTTGACCGAGTCGACCTCCTCGCCCTCGATCGTGGCCGACAGGTCGAGCGAGACGAAGTCACCGTCCTGCGCCGGCCGGTCCACGCCCTTCAACGTCCCGAACCGCTGCCGCAGCTCGGTGATCCGCTGGTCGACGTCGTCCTCGGCGGCCTGGACCGCGTCCACCTCGACGGTGATGCCGGAGTAGTCCGGCATCGCGATGTCGGGCCGGACGTCCACCTCCGCGGTGAACTTGAGCTCCTGCCCCTCCTCGGCGGGCACCTCGGTGACGTCGACCTCGGGCTGGCCGAGCGGGCGCACCTTGTTCTCGTCGACCGCCTGGCCGTAGAACAGCGGCAGCGCCTCGTTGACCGCCTCCTGAAGGACGGCACCGCGCCCGACGCGCTGGTCGATGATCCGCGACGGGACCTTGCCGCGCCGGAATCCGGGGACCTGGATCTGCTGGCCGATGGTCTTGTATGCCGCGTCGAGGCTGGGCTTCAGCTCGTCGTACGGCACCTCGACGGTCATCTTGACCCGGGTCGGGTTGACGGTCTCGAGGGCACTCTTCACTGCTGATCTCCGGGCAGGTCGGCGGGCGGGATGCGCTGGCAGGTCGCTGGGCCGGTGGCGTCGGCTCTCCGCGGGCGCGGAACCGGCCCGCTCGCACACGGCGGACGGCGCCGAGCGACCAAGGGCCCATGCTAGCCGCTGACGCGCATACGCCCGAACGCGCGGTCACCGGCCTGGCCGAGGTGGCTACCGTGGGTCCGTGGCCTCGGCACAGAAGACCCCGGTCGTGCTCACTCTGCGCATGCTCGTCGGAGCCGTGGTCGGCGCGCTGTTCCTCATGGCGGTGGCGCTGATGTTCGTCCTCGGTTTCGGAGCACCTCCGCTGTGGGCGGTCGTGCTGCTGCTGCTGATCGGGGTCGCCGTGTATGCGGTGCTGCAGTCATTCGGCTACCGCGTCAAGCCGGTGTCCCCGTCGCTGCCTCCGGAGCAGGCACGGGAGGCGGCGATGAACGCGTTCCGCTCGACGCTGATGCTGCGGCTCGCGCTGGCCGAGTCGGTGGCGATCATCGGGATCGCCTTGGCGTTCGTCGCGGGCCGGACCGTGCTCCTCTACGACCTGGGGGCCGCGATCTCGGTGCTGCTGTTGGCGGTCCACGTGTGGCCGTCCCTGCGGACCGTCGACAAGATCGTCGCAAGGCTCGAGGCCGACGGCGCCTGCACCGGATTGCGCGAGGTGTTGGGGTTCGGCGGCGGCGCCCAGGACGGCCCGGTCACACGCCGCGGCTGACGTGCGATCACCGAGTCGGGGTAACAGGATTTGAACCTGCGGCCTTCCGCTCCCAAAGCGGACGCGCTACCAAGCTGCGCCATACCCCGCCGCCCGCCCGGCTGGGTCCGACGATTCGGTGCCGCGCGAGAGCGGGCATTAGGCTAACGCCCCGAAACCCGCCGGGCGCCTGACCGTCGGGCCGCGCGGGCGTAGCTCAATGGTAGAGCCCCAGTCTTCCAAACTGGCAACGCGAGTTCGATTCTCGTCGCCCGCTCCCGATACCTCACCGCGGTCAGCGTTTGTCCACCTCGTATGCCGATTCTCAGGGACGCTTCCGTCGGCGGAAACTGGACGGAGGCAGCTGCGCCGGGAACAGTGAGCACCATGGCTGCCACCGGTCAAAGCTCCGAACGTCACCAGCACGCCGAGGCCACCTACCAACGACTCTTCGGGCCTCGCGACGTCGCCCCAGCCGAGGACGATCCGGAGTTGATGGAGATCCTGCGCGGCTTCATCTTCGGAGACGTCTTCGACACCGGTGTCCTCGACGACCAGGCGCGCGAACTGATCACCGTCACCGTCCTGGCCTGTCTGCAGGCCCCGCCGCAGCTGAGGTCACACACGCGAGCCGCCCTCAACGTCGGCGTCCCGGCCGTCCAGATCCGTGAAGCGGTATACCAGCTGGCCCCGTTCCTCGGCTTCCCTCGTACCCTCAACGCGGTCGCCACCATCAACGAAGTCTTCCGGGACCACGACATCCCTCTGCCGCTGCCAGCGCAAGGCGCAGTCACGGACGCGGAGCGGTACTCCAAGGGCCTCGCCGAGCAGGCGCCCCTCTACGGCAACGAGATCAAGGATGATCTGGCCGACCTGCCCGAGCCGTTCAACGAGGCCCTGCCCCGGTTCCTCACCGAGTTCTGCTTCGGTGACTTCTACACGCGCGACGGGTTGACTCTGGCGCAGCGCGAACTCCTGGTCCTGTGCGCTCTCGCCACGATGGGCGACACCTCCGCTCAACTGGGTCCGCACGGGCGCGCCTGCCTCCAGGTCGGCAACTCCAAGGCCGAGGTCGTGGCTGCACTGGTGCACTGCTTCCCCTACATCGGGTTCCCCCGCGCCGTCGCGGCCATCCGGGCGGTCAAAGGCCTGTAAGCAAGCGTGAGCTACCAGGTCGTGCTTCGAAGGTCGCCGGTGAGGGTGAGCTCTTCGGCGATGGCGATGAGTTTGCGGTTGCTGCGCTTGGAGGCCTGGCTCAGCAGTCCGAACGCTTCGACCTGGTCGCTCTTCAGCCGCTCCATGAGGATGCCCTTGGCCTGGCCGATGAGGTCCCGGTTGACCAGGGCGGCCCGCAGGTTGATGTCGTTACGGGTCGCCTTCATGGCGATCGCGGCATGAGCCGCTAGAAGCAGCCCCACCGACTCGTCGTCATCGGTGAACGCGTCGGGGACCGTCGCGTACAGGTTCAGTGCCCCGAGATTGTCGCCCTCGACGAACAGCCGGATGCTCTCGGTGCCGGCACCTTGCCATTGCGGACACAGAAGACGTAGGCGTGAGTGGTCTGCCGCAGCGTCGGCCATGACGAACACGGTAAGAGAACTCACGAACATCAACCCCGGCCTCCCAGCGCTGACCGCACGCGCCCGCCGGCGCACTAGCCCAGCCAGACGCGGGCGGCCGTCACAAGAGTGCTGATCCCCAGCTCCAGCGTGGGGCTGATGACCGGCGCGTAGAGGGGAGAGTGGTTCGACGGGATCCGGCCGACCACGGCCTGCATCTCCTCGACGGTGCGGGCCCCCGCATACACCACAGGGTCAGCCCCGCCGAGGAGCCAGAACACGAGCGGAACGCCGATCGACGTGGCGAGGATCGGGACGTCCTCGCTGCTGGGAATCGGGCCTGGGTCGATGACCCGCTCCGGCCCGACCACGGACGCGAGCGCCGGCAGTGTGCGCGCCATGGCCGCGGGGTCGTTCGTGAGGGTGGGCGCGGACTCGAAGAGCGTGATCTCCGGCTCACGCGGGGCGCCGGCGGCCGCCGCCTCGGCCCGGGCGATCCTCGTGATCGCCGCCAGCACCCGCGAGCGGACCTCTGGGTCGACGCTGCGCACGTTCATCATCAGCTCTGCGGAGTCCGGGATGATGTTCGCCTTGGTCCCGGCGTTGAGCGAGCCGATCGTCACGACCGCGGTGTCGGCGGCGGCGACCTGGCGGGAGACGATCGTCTGCAGCCGCATGACGAACGCCGCGGCCATGACCACCGGGTCCACGGTCGTCTCGGGACGTGAGCCGTGCCCGCCGGCGCCGTAGAGCACGACCCGCAGGCTGTCGCTCGCCGCCCAGAAGTCTCCGGCCCGGATGCCGACCGTACCGGCGGGCAGCGGCGCGACGTGCTGCCCGAGGACGACGTCCGGCCGCGGCACCCGGTCGTAGAGACCGTCGTCGACCATCGCCTGTGCACCCTGGGCCAGCTCCTCGGCCGGTTGGAAGATCGCGACGACGGTCCCGCTCCATTCCTCGCGCGCCCCGACGAGCTCAGCGCAGGCACCCAGCAGGCAGGCGACGTGCATGTCGTGGCCGCACGCGTGCATGACCGGCACGTATTCGCCGGCGGACGCCGCCCGGACCGTGCTCGCGTACGGCAAGCCCGTGTCCTCGGCCACCGGCAGCGCGTCCATGTCGGCGCGCAGGGCGACGACCGCGCCGATGCCGTTGGCCAGGACCCCAACGACGCCGGTCCGGCCGACGTTCTCGATGACCTCGAACCCGTGATCGCGCAGCCAGGCCGCGACGACTCCGGCGGTGCGGTGTTCCGCGAACGACAGCTCCGGGTTCGCGTGGAGGTCTCGGTAGACGTCGCGCAGCGACTCCAGCTGGTGGATGTCGAGCGTGGAGCTGGGCACGGTGTTTCCTCTTTGGCCGACGGCCGGCGCGATGACACATCTCGGCTGGACCACGCTCTCACAGGCACCGGCTCTAGCCTCGGCAGAGCAGACCCGGTCCGCCGGCGCCGAGGAGGGGATCCGGTTGTCAGCCAGTTCCCTCGTTGCGCTGGTCTTCCTCGCGCTGCTGCTCGTGACGTGGCGTGGGTCTACCAGGACGCCACGACCCATGCCGAAGCGGGCCAGCCGGTGCTCCTGTGGTCGGGGTCACTGAGGGTCGAGACGCCCGCGGCGTGGGCGGCGGTCTGCCTGGTTCTGTGGGTGGTTTTCTTCCCGCTCTACCTGCGGGCGCGCCAGGGCCAGGTCTGACGCCGGTCGAGCCACAGGTCGTCGCACGGGGGCCGGGAGACGTCCAGCAGTCCTGAACGCCGGTCCGCAGACGCGCGCTACTCGCGGTTTGGCACCCTGGAGGCCGCAACGACCTCATCGTCGGCAGCGTTCCTCAGCGGCCGGATCGCTCCCCCGATGATGACCAGCAGTATTCCGAGAACCGCTGCCATCGCGGCCACGCCGACCGCCACGACCGGCCACTCAGGGCGCGAAGCGCTTAGCGGGGTCTCGCACGTCGAGCCGCAGGTCGACGACCGTCCGGCCGGCCGCCATTCCCTTGCGTTCGAACCCGTCCATCGGTCTCCACGCGGGCCTCGGCGCGTCCAGAACCACGAACCCGCCGTGCGCCCGCACCTCCGTCCGGACGTGCTCGGCGTATGCGGGTTGGTCCGTAGCGATGAGGACGTAGCCGCCTGTGACCAACCGCGAGGCCAGCAGGTCCAGCGTGGACGCCCGCACGAACCGCCGCTTCGCGTGCTTGAGCTTGGGCCACGGATCGGGGAAGAACAGGTGAACCGCCGCCAGCTGGCCGGGCTTCACGCGGTCGGTCAACAACGCCACCGCGTCGCCGATCTCGACCCGCATGTTCGCGACCCCGGCGACATCGGAAGCGGCCAGGAGGCGGGCCATCCCCGGCACGTGGACGTCGACGGCGAGCACGTCGTGCATGGGATGGGTCGACGCATACGCGATGGCCGCGGCCCCGTGTCCGCAGCCGACGTCGAGGACGACCGGCGCCTGGCGCCCGAATGCCTCGACCGGCACGAGCGGCCCCGGCGGCAGGGCTCGCGCCGGCAGGTACCGGTCCAGGCGGTCCCGGGTGAGCGCGGAGAGCCGACCGTGTCGACCCGCGTACGTGCGGATCCGATCCGTTTCTGGTTCGGACCGGTTTCCGACGGGCGCACTCATGGGCATGCGCTTAGCCTGACGGAGTCAGACCCCTCGGGGACCATCGACCGCAGGAGCCGGTTTCATGAGCGCGTTCGACAACATGAAGGACCAGGGTGAGGACTTCCTGGAGCAGCACGGCGACCAGGCAGACGCCGGGATCGACAAGGCGGGTGACGCGATCGACCAGCGCACCGGCGGCGAGCACTCCGAGCAGATCGACCAGGGCGCCCAGCGAGCCAAGGACGCTCTCGGCAACCTCGGTGGACAGGACGACGCTCCCGAGTCCTGACGGTCAGTCCCGCCAGATCATCACCACGGCGCGGTCGTCGGTCTCGCCCGCCCGCGCCGACGCGCAGAGCCGCTTCGCTCCGCCGGCGAACCCGCCGCGGACGAGGCGCTCTGCTGCGCCGAGCATCCGGTCCACCCCGACGGTGAGGTCGCGGAACCGGGACTCGACCACGCCGTCGGTGTAGAGCACCAGCGCGTCGCCGCGGCCCAGCCGGCGGTAGGACCGGATGTAGGTCGCGTCGTCGATGACGCCGAGCAGCGGCCCGGCCGCCTCGCCGAGCACCTCCCAACGTCCGGAGCCGTTGTTGAACTGGACGGCGGGCGGGTGCCCCGCGCTGCCGATCGTGTAGTCGCCGGTGGCCAGGTCGATCGACACGTGCACCGCAGTCGCGAAGCCCTCGTCCCACCTCTGCCGCAGCAGGTAGTTGTTCGCGGCTGTCAAGAACCGGTTCGGCTCCTGCTCGCCGAGCAGTCCGCCGAGGGCGCCGGACAGCAGCAGCGCGCGAGTCCCGGCCTGCACTCCCTTGCCGGACACGTCGACGAGCACGACCTCGAACCAGCGCCCGTCCGCCGACTTAGTCGCGACGACGAAGTCGCCGGAGAACGACTGACCGTACGCGGACTCGACGGCCCTCTCGGCGTGCCAGCCGCCAGGCAGCACCGGCAGCTCACCGAAGGCCTTGAGGCGATCGCGGAGGTCGACGAACATCGACTCCCCGCGGCTGCCCTGCACCCCGAGCCGGGCCCGTGAGCGCGAGGTCGCCGACATGAGGACGATGACGATGGCCAGCGCGGCGAGCGCGATGATCTGGGCCAGCTGCGAGATCGCGGGGAACTGGCTGGTGCGGACGGTCAGCGCCACCATCTCGACGAGGTAGGTGCCTCCCACGTCGAGGAAGGCACCAGGAGTGAGATAGAGACCGCCGACGACGACGAACGGTGCGTTGACGGTGAACGGCAGCCGCGGCCACCCCCTTCCGATCCACAACAGCGTCACGCCGATG
>DATLPT010000030.1:0-2289 GCA_035535635.1 Lapillicoccus sp.
GGCGAGAGAGACCCTGCGCCGTAACGCCTTGACCTGGGGGAGATGATGGTGCGCCGCCAGGGATTCGAACCCCGAACCCAGTGATTAAGAGTCACTTGCTCTGCCATTGAGCTAGCGGCGCAGCGAGGGTCGAGGCTACACCAGGAGCCGGGACCTCATGAAATTCGTTGTCGGTCCTGTGAGTCCGGCCGGCGACCCGAGTCGGAGTGGGGCTGCTGGGCCCGTCGGCGGTGCTCGTAGACCAACAGCCCGATCCCGCAGAGCAGCAGCACGCCGGCGACGATGAGGCCCGGCAGGTGGTCGGGGTGGCCGAACGTCGTC
Source organism: Lapillicoccus sp. (assembly GCA_035535635.1). Lineage (GTDB taxonomy): Bacteria > Actinomycetota > Actinomycetes > Actinomycetales > Dermatophilaceae > Lapillicoccus. The sequence goes on from DATLPT010000030.1 coordinate 322, forward strand.
GGCTGGGTCTGCGGCGTCTTGTAGCTCGGCGTGACGCGCGGGGTCGACTGAGCCGCCGCGCCGGCGACCGTGAAGGCGGACTCTCCCGACACCGGATGCCCGTCGTCGCTGGTGACCTGCCAGACCAGCCGGTATGCGCCGGGACCGGTCCTTCCGATCACGTCGACGGTGACAACGGTCCGGTCGACCTTCGGAGGAGAGGTCTCGACCGGGGAGCCGTCGCGGGTGAGCCGGACCTGGGCGAGCTGCGGGCTGATCACGTCGTCGAAGGTCAGCTGCACCTGGCTGGGTCCGGTCGAGAGCTCCGCGCCGTCAGCGGGCGTCACGGACACCAGTTTCGCGTGCGCGGGCAGGGCCGCATGCAGCCCCGGGGCCGGGGACGCCTCGGCCGAAGCGGCCTGGGCCACCGTCGCCAGCAGCGCGAGCATCACGCCCGCGACCAGGACCACCGCGAGGACGAGGGCGACCGCGCGGTTGCGGCGCTCCTTCCCCGCATACATGCCGTGCATTGTCGCTCATGCCGGCATGGTCCGGGCCACCGCCACGGCTCGGGTAGCATGGTGCGCCGCTGCGCTGGAGACGGCGTCGCGCTCGGTGGGTGTAGCTCAGCTGGTAGAGCACCTGGTTGTGGTCCAGGGAGTCGCGGGTTCAAGTCCCGTCACTCACCCCGATGTTGGCTGCACGGTCGGCGCGGCCGGCGGTCGGTCCGGTCAGGCCGGCTCACCCTTCGGCTCGCCGTGCGGGCTCGGTCGACTCGGCCGTCTCCGACCCGATGACGTGACGGGACGCGAGCGTTCGCGCCGTGAGGCTGTCGGGGCCCGGCGCAGGGACGAAGACGGCCTCGCGGTAGTAGCGCAGCTCGGCGATCGACTCGCGGATGTCGGCCAGCGCTCGGTGTCCGCCCGACTTGGCCGGTGCGTTGAAGTAGGCCCGGGGATACCACCGCCGGGACAGCTCCTTGATCGAGCTGACGTCGATGATCCGGTAGTGGAGCCAGGCTTCGAGTTCCGGCATGTCGCGAGTGAGGAAGCCGCGGTCGGTCGCCACCGTGTTCCCGCCGAGCGGCGCCTTGCGCGGCTCGGGTACCCACTTGCGCACGTAGCTCAACACCTGCTTCTGCGCCTCTTCCATGGTCGTGCCCGAGATGAGCGCCGTGAGGAGTCCGGACCGCGTATGCATCTCGCGCACGAACGGGTCCATCTGCTCGAGGGCCGCCGGCGGTGGTGTGATGACGACGTCGACCCCGTCGCCGAGTTGGTTGAGCTCGAAGTCGGTGACGAGCGCCGCGACCTCGATGAGCGCGTCGTCGCTCAGGGACAGCCCGGTCATCTCGCAGTCGATCCACACGATGCGGTCGGTCGTCGCGCGGCTCGGTGGGCTCGCGGGACTCGTCACGCGCTCACCCTAAGGCGCCGACCAGCGTCGATGCCCCGCAATCCCCAGGCGGCAACCGCCGCACCACTGCAATAGCCTGCCGTCATGGCCTCCGGCGCGCCGACCCCGTCGGGTTCGGGTGGGTCGCCGGGTCCGGTCCTTCCCCCATACCCGCCGGCGCCCAATCCCACCTCGCGCCCTCGTCTGCGGAACGTCGTCATCGGCGGCCTCGTCGTGACCGGGTTCCTGCTGAGCGCCGCCGTCCTGGCGGTCGAGTTCGAGACCGGGCTCGGCGTCCAGGTCACTCTGCTCGCCGCGCTGTTCGCCGCACTCCCGCTGCTCGTCGTCGTCCCCACATACCTGTGGCTGGACCGCTACGAGGCCGAGCCGACCCGGATGCTGGTCCTTGCGTTCGCCTGGGGAGCGGTCTGCGCGCCGGCCGGCGCGCTGTTCCTCAATACGGGGATCCAGATCGCCATGCGCCTGGCCGGTGCCGCGGACCCCGACGTCTTCACCGCGGTCTTCGGCGCGCCGCTGGTGGAGGAGGGCCTCAAGGGGTTCGGGATCCTCCTCGTCGTGCTGCTGCGACGCCGC
>DATLPT010000031.1:0-14873 GCA_035535635.1 Lapillicoccus sp.
TGTCGGCGTGTTCGGCCGTCGGGCCGATCATGGCGCCCACCCGCGGTGATCCTGCGGCGATCTCCTCGCAGTTCTGGATGCCTTGGATCGTCTCCACCGGGATGATGTACTCCAGCCCGCTCACTCCGTTGGCCCGCTCGAAGAGGTCCAGGAGTGTGTCGTAGCGGATGACGTCGATCGCGTTGTTCACTTTGGGGGCGAAGATCCCGGTGAGGCCGGGCACGATCGACGCTTCGAGGTCACGCCCGATGTGCGGTGTGGCGAGGGAGTTGCAGCGCACGAAGAGACCCATCGCCGGATGCGATGCGGACAGTCGCTCGATGGCCGCGGCCACCTCCTTCCGGGCCGACGGCTTGAGGTGCTCGGGGACCGAGTCCTCCAGGTCGAAGCAGACGGCGTCGGCACCCGACTCGGCGGCCTTGTCGAACCAGGAGGTCTTGTGCGCCGGGACGAAGAGGACCGTGCGGTAAGGCTTCATGACGAGACTCTCCGGTCAGTAGCTGCGAGGGAGGCCGAGGACGTGTTCGCTCAGGTAGTTCAGAACCATCTCCTGGCTGATCGGCGAGATCCGCTTCAGCCGCGCCTCGCGGAAGTAACGCTCGACGTGGAACTCCGTGCCGTAGCCGAAGCCTCCGTGCGTCTGGAGCGCGGCGTCGGCGGCCTGGAAGGCGGCGTCCGCGGCGAGGTACTTGCCCATGTTGGCCTCCGCGCCGCACTCCATCCCGTTGTCGAGGAGCCAGGCGGCCTTGTTGACCATGAGCTCGGCCGCGTCCAGGCGCATCATCGCGTGGGCGATGGGGTGCGCGATGGCCTGGTTCTGTCCGATCGGACGTTCGAAGACATGGCGTTCCTTCGCGTATGCGGTGGCTCGCCGGACCGCCGCCCGGCCGATGCCCAGCGCGGCGTTGGCGGCGATGATGCGTTCCGCGTTGAGGCCGGCCAGGATCGCCCGGAAGCCCTTGCCGACCTCGCCGACGACGTCCTCGTCAGGGACGAACAGGTCGTCGATGAACAGCTCGTTGGTGTTGACCGCGTTCCGTCCGAGCTTGGGGATCTCGCGGATCTGGACGTGGTCGGGGTTCATCTCGGCGAACAGCAGAGTCATCCCGTCCGTGCGCTTCACGACATCCTCGCGTTTGGTGGTCCGGCAGAGTAGGAGCACCCTCTCGGCCTGCTGCGCCTTGGTGATCCACACCTTCTTGCCCGTCACGAGGAAGCCGTTCGGCACCTTGCGCGCGAACGTCGTGATACGAGTCGTGTCCGTGCCGGCGTCCGGTTCGGTGACCGCGAAGGAGATGTGCAGGTCTCCCGTCGGCACCCGGGGCAGAAACCGCTGCTTGAGCTGTTCCGAGCCGTGGCGGATGATCGGGTCGAAGCCGAAGATCCCGATGTGCACCGCGCTGCAGGCGTTCATGCCACCGCCGGACGCCGAAATCTCGTGCTCGACGATGGCCGCCTCGGTCACGCCCAGCCCGCCACCGCCGTACTCCTCGGGAATGGTGATGCCGAGCCAGCCGGCCTTGGCGACGGCGTTGTAGAAGTCCCAGGGAAACTCGTGGTCGCGGTCGTGCTCCATCCAGTACTGGTCGTCGAACGGCTCCATCATCTCGCGCACGGCGGCGCGGATGTCCTCGTGCAGAGCGTTCTTGCTGAAGTCCACGGACCGGTTACCTCGATGTCGTCGGCGGCGGCGCACTTGACCGTCTCATGCTAATCATGATCATAGATCGCGGTCAAGGTACTCAGGCCGGCGCCGAATCCGTCATCCCGCGAACCGGCGGGTCGACAGCCCCCCAACGTCGGACGCCAGGGAGAGGACGCTCCCGGCATGCGGCTCGAGGGTCGGGTCCGTCAGGTGGTGGCGCGAGGTCGTGACGAAGATCGTGCGCAGGTCGCGGCCGCCCAGGGCCACGGCCGTCGGGTAGGTCACCGGCAGCGGCACCTCGGCCGCCAGCGCTCCGTCCGGGCTGTATCGGCGCAGATGGCCACCGCCCCACATGGCCACCCAGATCGCGCCCTCGCGGTCGACGGTGAGACCGTCCGGCCGGCCTCGGCTGCCGTCCTCCGCCAGCACCGTTCCGCAGGGCACCAACCGGGGTTCGCCGCCCTTCGGCGCGTCGGGAACGGCGTAGCTGTCAACCCGGCACCGGCCGGTGTCGGCGACGTGGAGGACGTCCCCCGTCGGGCTCCACTCGATGCCGTTGGACGCGACCATCCCGTCGAGCACCTGTCGCACGGTCCCGTCCGCCGTGACTACGTACAGCCCAGCTTCGGGCGCTCCGCGCGTCGAGTACGTGCCTACCCACAGCCGCCCCTGCGTATCGCAGCACCCGTCGTTCAGCCGAGTGTGAGCGTTTCCGGCGTCGATCTCACAGATCGGCCGCAGGGGGGAGTCGTCGTTCTCAGTGACCGCAAGATGGTCGACCTGCGCGACAACCCGGCCGCCCCGAAGGCGCGGCAGCGCCAGGCTCGGCTCGTTCGGGACGTCGACATCGACGACCGCGTGGCGGCCCGGCGACCAGGCCCGCACCTTCCGGCCTTTGATGTCGACCCACGTCAGCTGCTCGGTGCGGTCGTCCCAAGACGGCCCTTCGCCGAGCAGGTCCGCACTGGAGACCGCGACCGAGATCCCGTTGACCACCGGCATCCCACCATCCGTTGACAGCCGCTCCCGCCAGTCCGTATTTTAGTATAACTATGCGAAGGGATTCGTCCATGGTCGAGCCGGCGGTCGACGCCACGTCCGCCCTCACCCAGGTCGACGACGCGGAGATCAGCGCGTTCTTCGCCGCCGACCCCGAGACGATCGCCTGGCCCTACCCGATGTACGAGCGCTGGCGCGAGGGTTCCGGCGTCGTCCGCTGGGAAGGCGGCCCGGCCACCCTCGTCACCCGTCACGCCGACGTCAAGGCGGTGATGGGCGGCGCATACCCCATCGGCCAGAACGCCTACCGGTTCGGCGAGCTCGCCGAGGGAACGCTGCGCCGGCTTCCGGCTGCTCAACACGACATCTTCTTCAAGGTCCTCGATTTCGAGGGCAACTTCATGAGTCGCCAGGACGCGTCCGGTCACGCGCGGCTGCGCCGCATCTCGTCGCGGGCGTTCACGGCCCGCCGGATCGAGATGCTCCGCGAGTCGATCCAGGGACACGTCGACGACCTCGTCGACGCGATGCTCGAGAACCCCCAATCCGACGTCAAGCAGGACCTCGCCAACCAGCTCCCGGTGCGGGTCATCGTCGACCTCATCGGCGTGCCGCAGTCCGACCGGGACATGGTCTGGGAGTGGTCCGAGGCGATCGGCGCGCTGTTCAGCCTCGGGGAGATGACGCTGCGCAAGGCAGACGAGGCGATCGACGCGTTCCGGGCCTACGTCGGTGACATGATCCACCACCTTCGGACCACGGGTGACGGCCCCGAGCTGGCTCGACTGCTGCTCGACCACCGCGACAACGAGGCGATGACCGAGGACGAGCTCGTCGCGATGTACCTGCTCATCCTCTTCGGCGGTAGCGAGACGACGACGAACCTGTTGGGGAACGGCTTCGCCGCCCTCCAACGGAACCGGGACCAGTGGGACCTCCTTCTCGACGACCCCACGCTCGTCCGCGGCGCGGTCGAGGAGCTCATCCGGTACGACTCGCCGCACCACTACCTCCCCCGGGTCGTCGAGCAGGACTTCCGGCTACACGACGTCGAGCTCAAGGCGGGGCAGACCGCGATCATCGTCATGGGGGCGGCGAACCGGGACGACACGGTCTTCGACCGGCCCGACGTCCTCGACGTCCGCCGACCGAACAAGTCCGACCACCTGTCCTTCGCGTTCGGCGCGCACTACTGCCTCGGCGCAGCCTTGGCCCGCCTGGAGGGCGAGATCGTCTTCTCGACGCTGTTGGAACGATTTCCCGAGGCGCGGCTGCTGACCGACGAGCTGACATACGGCGGCAGCGCGATGCTGCGCGCGATCCAGTCCCTGCCGACCGACCTCGGGCCTCGCCGTTGAGCTGGTACCGCATGGCCGCGCAGCCCGACCCCGGGACGGTCGACCGAGGGGCCCGGGTCGCCCTGCGCCAAGGCGGTTCTGCTGTCACCTTCGGGGAGCTGGACGACAGGGCCGGCCGGTATGCGGCGGGACTGGCCGCCAGCGGCGTGACGGCCGGCGACCGAGTGCTTGTTGCACTGTCGAACTCGGTGCGCCTGTTCGAGATGCTCATCGGTTCCGCGCGGGCGGGGGCGGTCACCGTTCCGGTGAACACGCGGCTCTCCGACCGCGAGCTGCAGGCGGTGACCGAGGATGCGACGCCGGCCGTCGTGGTGGGCGACGCCGCATTGGTCCACCGAGTCCCACGACGGGCCGGTGAGCGCCTCCGCCTCGTCGTCGGGCCGGAGTACGAGGCCTGGCTGTCCGCATACGACAGCACCGGCGGCCGGCCCGGGACGCCGGACGACGTCGTGTTGCAGATCTACACATCCGGGACCAGCGGGCGTCCCAAAGGGGTCCTGCTCACCGACCGGAACCTCGGGGCCAAGGTCACCGGTGTCGTGGACCGATGGGGCCTGGATGAGACGAGTACGAGCCTGCTGGCCACCCCGCTGTTCCACATCGGAGCGATCAGCTGGGCCCTCGTGGGGTTGGCCGCGGGTGCCACGACGGTGCTCGCGGACGACGCGCGGCCGGGAACCATCGCCCGTCACGTCGCACAGGACGGCGTGACCCACGCCTTCCTCGTGCCGTCGATGCTCGGCGCCCTGGCCCGCGAGCTGGGCGACCGGCAGGCCGGTTTCCCCTCGCTGCGCACCGTCGTCTACGGAGGATCCCCGATCACCGACGCCGAACGCGCTTCCGCGACAAGGGTTCTCGGTCCCGTACTGCGCCAGGTCTACGGGATGACCGAGACCACGGGCGGGTTCACGGAGTTGGAGCCCGACCCCGCCCGATCCGAGAGCGACCCCCTGGGCCCGTCGGTCGGCCGCGCCTATCCCTGGGTGGACGTGGAGATCCACGACCCCGTGACGGAGATCCGGCTGCCCGCTGGCGACGTCGGCGAGGTGTGGACGCGCTCCGCCCAGAACTGTGTCGGCTACCACGGCATGCCGCTGGCTACCGAGGAGCTGCTGTACGACGGCTGGCTGCGGACCGGTGACCTGGGGCGCCTCGACGCGGAGGGCTACCTCTTCGTGACCGGGCGGCTGAAGGACATGATCATCACCGGCGGTGAGAACGTGTACCCCTCCGAGGTGGAACACGTGCTGCGCCTCGACCCAGAGGTCGCCGATGTCGTCGTTCTCGGCGAGCCCGACCCGACCTGGGGAGAGACCGTCGTCGCGGTGGTCGTCCTCGACGCGGCATCCCGCCGCACTCCGGAGTCCATCATCGACGCCACCCGCGGCGAGCTGGCCGGCTACAAGCGCCCGCGCCGCGTCCACATCGTCGACGAGCTGCCCCGCAACGCGTCGGGCAAGGTCGCGACCGGGGTGCTCCGCGCCCGATTCTCGGGAGGGACATCATGACGGTACGGATCTTGGCCTTCGTCAACCACATTGCGCCGGTACCCGGCATCGAGGCCGACATTGCGCGCGCCTTCGACTGGGGCGTGGACGTCGTCGTGGCGCAGGGAACGGGAAGTGACTGGGGCCCGTACTGGCTGGGGTCCGGAGAACAGGTGTCCGCGAACCAGGCCGCCAACGTCGAGCCGTACCTGGGCGCCGCCGTCGAGCACGGCGTGCCGTTCGTCTTCTCCCTCGGGATCGCCGGCGCGAACCCGCACCTCGACACCTGCCTCGAGGCGTTCGACGCGCTCTGCGTCCGTAACGGGTGGTCGCTGAACGTCGGTGTGGTCCGGTCCGAGATCGACCGGGATCTGCTGCTGGCGGCTGTCGCCCGTGACGAGCCGGTCGTCCCGGCCGGTCCGGGCGCGTCGCTGTCACCACGACTCACGGTGCAGGACGTGCACGAGGCTGAACGGATCGTCGCGCTCATCGGGCCGGAGCCGGTGATGGCCGCGCTCGCCCGGGGCGTCGACGGCGTGGTCACCGGACGGGCGCTCGACATCGGGCTGTTCATGGCGTTGCCGATGCTCCGCGGGATCCCCACCGCCGTAGCCGCCTTCGCCGGCAAGCTGCTCGAGTGTGGCGGCCTCGCACTGGAGCCGGGCGACTCCGGTCGCTGCCTCTGGGCTTCCTTGGACCAGAACGGCTTAGAGGTCCGGTCACCTTCCCCGGACGCGCGAGCAACGGTCCGCTCTCTGGTGTCGCACACCTTCTACGAGCGGTCCCACCCCACCCAGGAGGAGAACCCCGGCGGCCTGCTCGACCTTGCCGACGCGACCTACGTCGAGACGCCGACCGGCATCCGCTGCGAGGGCGCCCGCTGGGTTGAGCAGCCGTACACCGTGCTGATGGAGGGCGCACGACGTGAGGGATTCCGAGCCGTCAGCCTGCTCGGGGTCCGTGAGCCGGCGCTCCTCGCCCAGGCCCGCTCGTGGGCCGACTCGGCCGAGGCCGCGGTCCTGAGCGCCCCCCGCTTCGCCGACGCGGCGCACGACGGGCGTCTCCGGATCGCGACGCGGATCTTCGGGCTGGACGCGGTGCTGGGACCACTCGAACCCAACGCCGCCGTGACCGGCCACGAGGCGGGTGTCCTCGTCGACGTCGTCGCCGATACCGAAGCGCTGGCGAAGGAGGCTGCATATTTCGCCTTCATCCGTCTCTTCATCGGGCCCTACCCCGGTCGGAAGACGACCGCCGGCAACGCCGCCGCCCCCATCATGCCGGTCGTCGTCCCCGTCTCCGAGGTGTACTCGTTCTCGATCTACCACCTGCTGCCGCTCGAGGACCCGGTCGCGCCGTTCCCGGTCGAGGTGGTGCGATTCCCCCGCACCGCAAGGGTTTCCAGCCTCGAGGAGGAACGGCATGCGCTTGTCTGACGTCGCAGACGTCATCCGCAGCAAGAACGCCGGTCCGTTCATGGTCACCATCGATCTGTTCTTCGGGAACGAGCAGCGGTATGCGACGGCCCGCTCGTCGTCGCTGCTCACCGTCGACGGGGTGGCGGCGGCCTACGCGGTACCCGCTGACCAGGTCAAGGGGGTCTGGTGGGACGACCGCATCCGGGCGGCCAAGGTGTCCCTCGTGCGGTGGTCGTCCAGCAGCGATCCGTTCTGCTCCGACCTCTTCGGTGCGCACCTGCATACCCCGTTGGCGCAGGCGGAGCTGACCCCGGCCGGAGCGACGCCATGAGGTTCGGGATCCTCCTCACCTCGGTCTACGACGCGAGCGTGGACCCACGCCGGCAGGTGCGCGAGCACGAGGAGCTGGTGCGCACCGCGGAGCAGGTCGGGTTCGATCTCATGGTGTGCGGGCAGCACTTCCTCGGCTCGGAGCTGCGCTACTACCAACCGGTCCCGTGGCTGACCCACCTGTCGGCCGTTGCGCCGACGATGCGCGCGGCGACCGGGATCATCCTGCTGTCGATGGTCAACCCGGTCGACATCGCCGAGCAGATGGCGACTCTCGACGTGCTGAGTGACGGTCGCGCGGTCTTCGGGGTGGGGCTCGGTTACAGCGGTCATGAGTTCGACGCGTTCGGGGTGGAACCCGGGACGCGGGTAGCCCGGTTCAAGGAGTCGCTGCGGATCGTCCGGGCCATGTGGAGCGGCGACGAGGTGACCGTGTCGGGGCGGTTCCACACGGTCCGCGGGGCGCGACCGTCCGTGTTGCCGCTCCAGCGCGGCGGCCCGCCGGTCTGGGTGGGTGGACAGGCCTCGGGCGCCGTCCGCCGGGCGGCGAGGATGGGCGACGCCTGGTATGCGCCGCCGTTCCCGACACATACCGAGCTGGCCGACCTGCGACGGCTGTTCCTCGACACCCGGGCCGCGGCCGGCCTCCCGCTCGACGGTGCGTTCCCGGTACGCCGGGAGCTGCTCATCGCGCCGTCCAAGGAGGCGGGATTCAAGGCGGCGTTGCAGCGGTATCGCGCGCGCTATGAGGTGTACCGGAAGTGGGGACTGTCGGGTGAGAACACGCCGTTGCAGTCGGGTGAGGAGCTGCGGTCGGACATCGAGGACCGGTTCATCCTCGGTAGCCCCGCCGAGTGCGCGGATGTCCTGGGCACGTTGGAGTCCGACCTCGGAATGACCGATTTCGTGTTCAAGCCGCACTGGCCGGGACTGCCGCACCGCGAGGCGATGGACCAGCTCGAGAGCTTCGGCTCCGACATCGTCCCGAAGCTGCTCGGGGCCGGCTCATGAGGCTGGAACAGGGACAGGTGGCTGTCGTGACCGGTGCCGCCAGCGGCATCGGACGAGAACTGGCTGAAGCGTTCCTCCGGCGCGGTCTGGCCGTGGTGGCGGCGGACGTCGAGGCGTCGGCGCTCACCCGCGCGGTGACCGAGATGTCGGCCGCGGGTTCGGTCATCGGCCACGCCACCGACGTCAGGGATCCGGAAGCCTTGCTTCGCCTGGCTTCTCGAACCCTCGACGAGTTCGACCGGGTCGACGTCGTGTGCAACAACGCGGGAGTGATCGCTCGGCGCCTGCCGGTCTGGGAGCAGTCGCCGGAGGACTGGCGCTGGACACTGGAGGTGAACCTGCTCGGGGTGGTCAACGGCATCCGCGCCTTCCTCCCGCACCTCATCCGACAGGGACGCGGTCATGTCGTCAACACCGCCTCGATCGCCGGGCTCGCGCCCGTCCCGGGCGGTGGCAATGGCGCGTACACCGCCTCGAAGCACGCGGTCGTCGGGCTCTCGGAGACGCTGGTCGAGGAGCTGGTCGCGATCGGTGCCGACGTCGGCGTGACCGTGCTGTGCCCGGGACCGGTGCCCAGCCGCATCCACACGGCCGACCGGAACCGTCCGCCCGACCTGGTCGCCCCCGGGGCCGACCGCGGGTCGCTGCCGGACTTCCAGCTGGCGCTCGAGCCGGTCGACGCGACCACTGTGGCCGAGCAGGTGTGCGCAGCGATCGAGGCGGATCGGCGGTATCTGCTGCCTGGCCCCGGGACGCCGGAGATGGCCCGTCGCCGGATCGACCGGGTGCTGGCGGACCTGGGCTGAGCGTCGGGTTGAGTGTCGGCCCGAGACTTCGGACATAACCGTGCGCCTCGGCCCTGAGAAGCGGGATGCTGGGTCTCGCTCAGGGGAAAGGGGTCATGGGTGAGCGTGATCGAGCCGCCGGATCCCAGCGTGCGCATCACGGGCGTCTCGGCCGGGCAAGGACGGTCCCCGATCATTGGTGACCTCACGACGCCGCCCCGGACGACATCGAGGGGCGCGCCCTCGCCGGTTCAGCCGATCGTCGTCGTCGTCGAGCTGGACTCCTCGTTCCCCGGCGGGCTGCGCGAACAGCAGAAGACCTTCGAGGCTCTGTGGGAGAGCTGGTGGACCTCGTCGGGGGAAGGCGAAGCGACCAGGGAACCGATCACCGGATCGCTGTACCAGTGCGTCCTCACACGGCACGGGCTGCAACAGCTGGTCCAGCTGGACCAGGACCGCACCAGCGGCCCGCCGGTCATCCGACACGCCTGGCCTGACTACATCCTCTACGCCCAGGTGGATCGCTCGGCGCCCACCGTGAAGGTGGACGCGGCGCGGCGGGCCTTCAACGCCAACGGCTCGGGGATCGTCTGGGCGGTCATCGACACCGGCATCGACGCGGCGCACGGCCACTTCTCGGCGCTCGAGCTGGCTCGCGACGGCCGCGTCGCGCCAGACCAGCTGCCCCGCACGGGAGGGCTGCACCGGGACTTCTCCCGGCTGGTCCAGCCGAACATCCCGTTCCCCGACGGCAGCGCGGCCTCGGCCCTGACCGACGAGGTCGGACACGGTACCCACGTCGCGGGGATCATCGCGGGCGGCTGCCCTGAGGGAAGCACACCGATCGTGGCCGACTCGATGGAGCCGGCTGACGGCGGCTTCGTGCGCCGCGTGAACGTCGGGCCGCTCGCGGGGATGGCGCAGGAGTGCGAGCTGGTCAGCCTGAAGGTGTTCCGCCAGATCCAGGGGGCGGCGGTCACCTCGTCGTCCGCGGTCATCGCGGCGATCGAGTACGTCCTCCGCGAGGTCAACACCAACCGGCAGAACCTGCGCATCCACGGCGTCAACCTGAGCCTCGGGGCCGACTGGGACCCGTCGCACTACGCCGCCGGGCTCTCCCCACTGTGCCAGCGGATCGACGAGCTCAGCGCCTCCGGAGTGGTCGTGGTCATCTCCGCCGGCAACAACGGGCAGACTCTCTCGCCACATTCGTCGAAACAGTCCGTCGGCGTCCTCGCGTCGGTCACGGAGCCCGGCCATGCCGCGACGTGCATCACCGTCGGCTCCACTCATCGCGAGGCCCCCCACGTGTTCGGAGTGTCCTGGACGTCGTCCAAGGGCCCGACGCTCGACGGGCGCCCGAAGCCCGATGTCGTCGCCCCGGGGGAGTGGATCTGCTCGGCCGCGACCGGGCTCGTCCGCACCAGCGCCAACTTGAGGGGACGCGGGGTGAAGAGGGCGCTGACGTATGCGGAGCAGAGCGGGACCAGTGCGGCGGCACCTCATGTGTCCGGCGTCATCGCCGGTTTCCTGTCCTGTCGGCCGGAGTTCATCGGCCGGCCCGCGGAGGTCAAGGCGCTGCTGATGCGCACCGCGACCGACCTCGGGCGCGACCGGTACGCGCAGGGCGCCGGCCTGGTCGACGCGATGCGGATGCTCGCCGACAGCTGACCACCGAGAGCAAGGAGAGAGCGATGGATGGATCGGCCGGCGCGTACTGGGAGCTGCGGTTCGACGAGCACGGCGCGGTCGCTCCGGGTGGCGACAGCGTCGAGTCGCTGGTCGCGCAGATCGGGGCCAGCGAGACCCAGGACCTGTTCGTCATGTCGCACGGCTGGGGCAACTCGGAGGCGATGGCGGACCAGCTCTACGACGGGATGTTCGGACTCATCCAGTCCAGCCCCAGCGTCCCCGGCGCCGCGCGGTTCCTCGGAGTCTACTGGCCCTCGCTCTGGTTCCCGGACCCGCCGGAGGGGCAGGAGCGGGACCTGCCGCGGACGCTGGACGCCGCACCTCCGCCGCCGGGTCAGGCCGACGCCGCCGTCTCGGGCAAGGCCATCGGGAAGTCGCTCGCCGACGGGTTCTCCGGGGCGGACCGTGACGACGTCAAGCGGATGTGGAAGCTCGTCGACCAGGGCCTCAAGGGGGTCGCGGCGGGGGAACCCGAGGACGTCCAGCAGCAACGGCTCGACGAGTTCCATGCCCTACTGCGCAAGGTCTTCGCGACGCCACCCTCCGCGCCAGCGTCCGCCGAGGACGCCGGCGAGACGGCGCTGTTCAGCACCGACGACCCGCGCGGCGCATACGGGAGGCTCTCCGTCGTCATGGGTAGCGCGCCGTCCGAGAGCGACGTCCAGGGCATCGGCGACTTCTTCGGCAAGGTGTGGAACGGTGCCAAGGACGCGCTCCGCGTCGGCTCGTACTTCCAGATGAAAGGACGCGCCGGGGACATCGGGCGCGACGGCCTGGGAGCCTTCCTCGTCGCGCTCCATGCGGCGGCACCGACCGTGCGCGTCCACCTCATCGGGCACAGCTTCGGCGCTCGGCTGGTCGCCTACTCCCTGTCCGGGATCCCGAGCCCGGAGCAGAGCCCGGTCGCCTCCCTCACGCTCGTCCAGGGCGCCTTCTCGCACTGGTCGTTCAGCGACGGTTCGTCGGACCTCGGCATCCAGGGGGCGCTGTCCGGGTTCCAGAGCCGGGTCAGGGGACCGCTCTGTGCGACGTTCACGAGCGCCGACTGGGCCGTCGGCAACTGGTACCCCAAGGCGTCGTTCCTGGCCCAGCAGGACAACCAGGACAGCGAGGGGGCGAGCCGTTGGGGCGCGATGGGCACCGACGGCTACCGGGGCGTGGCCGCCCGCGACTTCTCCCTCCCGCTGACCGGGGGCGAGACGTTCGTCGCGGGGGAGTTCCACCGCGCCGACGGGAACTTCGTCATCAACGACACCAGCCAGAGCTCCTTCGCCGGCGCCCATTCCGACATCCAGAAGCCCGAGGTCGCCGCGCTCATCGTCGCGGCCGCGGGGTCCACCCGCGCGTGATCATCTACTTGGCGGTGACCCCGCCGTCCACCGGGATGGTCACGCCGGTCACGTAGCTGGACAGGTCGCTGGCGAGGAAGAGTGCGACCCCGGCGATCTCCTCCGGCTGGCTGGCGCGGCCCATGGGGATGGTCGCGAAGAACGCCTTCTTACGGGATTCGATCTCCTCGGGGTCGTCGGTGCGGAAGAAGGCCGGCAGCCCGGGCGTCTCAACCGAACCGGGTGCGATGGCGTTGACCCGGATGCCGTCGGCGGCCCACGCCAACGCCATCGAGCGCACCAGCGCGATGATGCCGCCCTTGGTGAACGAGTACATAGGGCTGAACGGCGACCCGATCAGGCCCGAAGTCGATGAGGTGAAGATCACCGACGCGCCCTGCGCCGCCTTGAGCACGTTTGTGAGGTACCCGCTGAGGAAGAACGACGCCCGCGCGTTGACCTCCAGCCCGAAGTCCCACTCCTCCTGGGTCAGCTCCAGCCCGGCGGCGCCCGGGATCCCGACGTTGTTGTAGAGCACGTGCAGAGCGCCGTGCTCCTGCTCGACCCGCTCGGCCAGCGCCTTGAGCGCCCGGAGATCGCGCACGTCGCAGATCTCCGCCGTCGCGCTCCCACCGGCGGCCTGGATGCCCTCGACGGTCTCGGAGGCGTTCGCCTCGTTGAAGTCGACGACGATGACGTGCGCGCCCTCCGCCGCGAAGCGTTCGGCGCCGGCGCGGCCCATCCCCGACGCGCCGGCCGTGATGAGCGCGACCTTGTCCTTCAGCAGCATGGGTTCCTCCGTATGCGTGGGGCGGTTGACGTGGTTCAGGAGCGGACGAGGAGCTCGGCCAGGGCATAGGCCTGTTTGGTGGCGAAGACGAGACGACGCGGCGCATACGCGTCCCCGAGGACGTGGACGGCTGGCAGCTGCGGCTTCAGGGTGTCGTAGAGCCGGGAGTCGGGGACCGAGCCGCAGGCGAGGACGACGGAGTCGAACCCGCCGACGGTCTCCTCGCGCAGCGAGTAGACGTTGCGGACCACCACCTCGGTCCCGCGTATCGCGACGACCTCCTCCATGAACCGCATCCGTACGCCCTGTGCGTCGAGGCGGCCGAGAACGCCGCCGACGATGTACCGGCCGAGCAGCGGAGCGGGACCGGCGGTCGCGTAGGTGACGACGACCTCGTGTCCCCGGCCCGACAGCAGGTCGGCGACCGACAGCGGAGCAACATGGTCGTCCTGGGCGACGACGAGCACCCGCGACCCCACCGTCGCCCTCCCCGCAAGGACATCGCGAAGGTCCACCACCGTCGGACCGTCCACCCCGGGGATCTGCGGTATGCGGGGCGTGGCTCCCGTGGCCACGGCGACGACGTCCGCGCCGGCTTCGGAGACCTCGTGGGCCGTGGCGCGGTGGCCGAGCCTCACGTCGACGCCCAGGTCGCGCAGCCGCCGTCGCTGCCAGTCGAGATAGGCCGCATACATCTCATGCCGGGGCGCCATCGCGGCATACCGGAGCTGTCCACCGAGCTCGCCCTCCGCCTCCCAGACCGTCACGTCGAACCCGGACTCGCGGGTCAGCGCCGCGAGCTCAATCCCCGCCGGACCGCCGCCGACGACGAGCAGGTTCCGCGTGCCGGACACCCGCGGCCACGGCCCCTCGACCTCGTGGCTGGTCCGCGGGTTCACCGCGCAGCCGAAGCCGAGCCCCTCGACATACCGCCGGCTGATGCACTCGTTGCCACCGACGCACGGGCGGATCTCGGTGACGCGTCCGTGGCGGGCCTTCTCGAGGATGCGGCCCTCGGCGATGTGCGCTCGCGCCATCCCCACGATGTCGGCGTGCCCGGCGGCGAGCACCCGCTCCGCGACGTCGGGACTGTTGATGCGGCCGGTGTGGACCACCGGGATGGATAGGCCGGTCTTGAGCTCTCCTGCAAGCTCCGACCATTGGGCCGGGTCGAAGTAGGTCGGCTGGATGTAGCTCGGGTTGCCCCACGGCGACCCGACGACGCCGTGGACGTAGTCGATCAATCCTGTCGACTCGAGGTACTGGGCGATCTCCACCCCGCCGCCGGTGTCGTACCCACCTGGCACCTCCTCGCGGATGTTGAGGCGGACTCCGACGGTCATCGAGGTGCCGACCTCGTCGCGGATCGCCTGCAGTGTCTCGACGGCGAACCGGCACCGGTTCTCAAGCGACCCGCCGTAGGCGTCGGTGCGCTGGTTGGTGAACGGGGAGAGGAACCACTCGTGGATGTCGTCATGGTTCAGGTGGATCTCGACGCCGTCGGCGCGTCCGTCGAGCGAGAGCCGCGCCGACCCGGCGTACTCCCGGACGAACGCGTCGATGTCGTCCTGGTCCATGACGTGCGGCACGAGGTTGATGACCGGCGCGCTCATCACCGCCGAGGCGCCGTGCGGCATCCCGCCCTGGTGGACCATCTGCACCGACACCGTGGCGCCGAGCCGATGCAGCGTGTCGGAGAAGGCCTGGACGCGCTCGACGAAGAACGGCAGCCGGAAGAAGCCCGTCGTCGCGGCACCGACGCCGGTCGGCTCGAAGCCGGGGATCACCGTGTTGCGCAGATGCGTGGAGAGACTCGCCACCCAGGCGACCCCATCGTCGCGGACCCGCTCCTCGAAGTAGGCGACGTTCCGCTCGGCGTCCGCGTCGGTGCCGTAGATGTTGCCGATGGCGGACGCGTGCGGCGGCAGCATTACCCGGTTGCGCAGCCGCATCGTGCCCACGGTGATGGGCTCGAACAGATGCGCGTATGCGACGGAGCCGGCTTCCGGGGTGGGCACCGGCGCCCCCTC
>DATLPT010000032.1:0-7105 GCA_035535635.1 Lapillicoccus sp.
CGCCGACGGCTACGACCTCGTGACGATGTTCGACTGCCTGCACGACATGGGGGACCCGGTCGCGGCGGCCCGCCGGATCCGCTCAGCCCTCGCTCCGGACGGCGTGTTCATGCTCGTCGAGCCGCGGGCCGGCGACCACGTCGAGGACAACCTCAACCCGCTGGGTCGCGTCTTCTACGGCGCCTCGACCCTCATCTGCACCCCGAGCTCGCTCGCGCAGCCCGGTCAAGCGGCGATCGGCACCCAGGCCGGTCCCGCCCGCATCACCGCCGTCCTCCACGAGGCCGGCTTCCGCTCGGTCCGCATCGCGGCCGAGACCCCCGTCAACCACGTCTACGAGGCCCGGGACTGACCCGGCCCGACTCACATACAGGAGAGGCATCATGACCACAACCAGCACCGCTCCCGCCAGCAGCGACACCGCCGCCCTGCTCGACACCCTCGCCGCGGCCATCGAGGCGAAGGACGCCACCGCCGTCGCGGCGCACTTCGCGCCCGACGCGACGCTCAGCCTCCTCGACCGCGACCACCCGCCGGCCTCCCCGGCCGTCTACGCGGGGGCCGCCGAGATCGAGGCGTACTTCCGCGACATCTGTGGCCGCAACATGGACCACCGGGTCGCGGACCGGGTGGCGAGTCCCGACCGGATCGCCTTCACCCAGCACTGCCGCTACCCCGGCGGTGAAGAGGTCCTCTGCATCGCCGTGGCCACCGTCCGGGACGGCCGCATCACCGACCAGACCGCCGTCCAGGTCTGGGACCACTGAGCGGTCAGTGCGACCAGCGTGAGGCGTCCGCCACCTCTTCGGGGGTGGCGGACCCGAGCGCGTCGAGCTCGGACTCGCGCACCGTGGTGATCGCGTCGACGAGCGGCTGCCCGAACGCCTCGGCGAGCACCGAGTCCGCGGCGAACGCGTCGAGCGACTGCCGAAGTGTCGTCGGCAGCCGAGCCACGCCCCGACGTGCGAGCTCGGCGTCACCGAGTGCGGCCGGGTCGCGATCGACCGGATCGGGCAAGGGCGCGCCGTCAGACCCCGCGGCGAGGATCGCGGCCAGCAGGAGGTACGGGTTGGCGTGCAGGTCGACGCACTTCACCTCGAGGTTGGCGGCCCACGCCTCGCTGCCCGTCGACCCGGTGACCAGCCGCAGCGCCGCCTCGCGGTTCTCGAGCCCCCAACACGCATACGCGCCGGCCCAGTGCTGCGGCACGAGCCGCAGGTAGGACGCGACACTTGGTGCCCCGATCGCCAGCAGGGCCGGCAGATGGGCCAGCACGCCGCCGGCGAACGCCTCGCCGTCCGGGGTGAGTCCGTACCGACCGGACCCGCCGGCCATGAGGTTGGCGCCGTCCCGCCACGGACTGACGTGGACGTGACCGCCGTTCCCGACACCGGCAGCGTCGACCTTCGGGGAGAACGACGTCCGGAACCCGTGGCGCAGCCCCACCGCCCGGATCGTCGCCCGGACGAGGACGGACGTGTCGGCGGCGTCGACCGGCGACTCCGAGGCGACCGACACCTCGAACTGGCCCGGCGCATACTCAGGGTGGAACTGTTCGAGCTGAACCGACTGTGCCACAAGCGTTTCGAAGAGATCCCGGACGTAGTCGGAGGCCGTCGCAAGGCGGCCCAGACCGTATGCGGGTCCTTCCGCACCGGGGATGAATTCGCCGCCCCTCCCGGATGAGACCACCCACTCGATCTCGAAGGCCGAGCGGAAGGTCACCCCCTCGTCGTCCCAGGCGTCGACCAGTCGCTTCAGCAGGAGCCGGCTGTCCTGGGCGTGCGGCCGGCCGTCCTGCTCGTACCGGTCCCCCGGAGCCCACGCCCATCCCGGTTGCGCCGCGAGTACGACGATCCGGTCGAGATCAGGATAGATCCGCTGGTCTCCGATCGGCCCCTCGCCGCTCGGCGGCACCGCCACCCAGTCGTCGCCGCGGAAGTAGTCGAACGCCGTCGAGAAGCCCGCGCCCCACGCGGCCAGATCGGGCAGCAGCGCCACTGGCACGGTCTTGACGCGCGAGATCCCGGCGTTGTCGACGAAGCTCGTCGCCACCGCGACCACGCCCTGGTCGGCGAGCACGGGCGACAGCTCCGTGCCGCGGGCGTGACGGCGGTCGCGGTCGGCCTGGTCCACGGAGTCCCCTCGCGGTTGAGTTTTGCGTGCGGCGGCGGGTGGTGGACAAAGGATAGGGCGCACGTGAGACTCGACGGCGAGGTCGTTCTGGCATCCTCGAGGAGCGCGCATGGGGGCTCAACCGCAGGAGCGCACCACCCTCCGCCGGAGCCTGTCGGTGTGGCAGGCGGTCGGGATCTCGGTCGCCCTCATGGCGCCGAGCATGGCCGCCAACATCAACCCGCAGGGCACGGCGGGCCAGGTCGGCCGGGCGACCCCGCTGGCGTTCTTCCTCGCGGCGGTCGCGGTGCTGCTCATCGCTTATGTCTTCGTCCGGCTCTGCCAGCACTACCGGCACGCCGGCTCGGTCTACATCTTCGCCGGCGCCACGCTCGGAGCACGAGCAGGTGCGGTCGCCGGGTTCGGCCTCATGGGCACGTATGTCTTCTACGCCTTGGTCACGTCCTCGGCCGCGGGGATCTTCGGCTCGGCGTTCCTCGAGGCGCTGGGGATCTGGACCGACCAGCCCGAGTGGGCCGGGTTCCTCGTCGGCGGCGTGGCGCTGCTGCTGGCGTTGACCCTGGCCGTCGTCCCCGCCCGGCGGGCGGGCGCCGTGCTGCTCACCGTCGAGGGCGCGACCGTGGCCCTGATCCTCGTCATCGCCGTGGTGGTCCTGGTACGCCTGCTCGCCGGGAATGCCCCGAACGGCGCCACGTTCACGCTCGTCGTGTTCTCCGTCGAGCCCGGCACCGACGTGTCGACGCTCTTCCTCGGCATCGTCTTCGGGCTGCTGTCGTTCGCCGGGTTCGAGGCGGCTGCGACGCTCGGGGAAGAGGCGCGCAACCCGCGACGAGACATCCCGCGCGCGATTCTGGGCACGGCGATCTTCGGCGGCGTCTATTTCACCGTCGTCACGGCCATCGAGATGATGGCGTTCACGCCTACTCCGGAGGGCGTCACGGCCTTCATCGCGTCGCCCGCGCTGATGGGCGACCTGGGTACGTCGTACATCGGGCCCTGGGTCGGCAATCTGATCACGCTCGGCGCCGCGGTCAGCGCGTTCGGATGCTGCCTGGCCTGCGTCGTCGGCGCGTCCCGGCTCCTCTTCGCGATCAGCCGGGACCTGGCACCGGGCAGCGCGCTGGCGCGGACCGGTTCGAGCTCGACGCCGGCCACCGCGGCCGGCGTCGTCGCCACCGTCGTCGTCCTCATCGCGGTGATCTGCGCGTTGGCCTTCGGCGCCAAGCCGTTCGACACGTTCCTGTGGAGCGGGACGATCGGGACGTTGATCCTCCTCGTCGCCTACGTCCTCGCGACCGTCGGCTGCATCAAGCTGATCTGGGTCGACCACAAGATGTCCGTGCCGGGCTGGCAGGTCGTCATCCCGATCGGGGCGTTGGTCATGCTGGTCTACACGCTCTACCGCAACGTCTTTCCGTACCCCGACGAGGGGCCGCCGCGCTGGTTCCCCGTGGTCGCCTTCGGCTGGCTCCTGCTCGTCACTGTGGTGGTGCTGGTGGTTCCGGGCCTGGCCCACCGGATGTCGGCCGCGTTCGCGCATCTCGACGAAGACGCGGCGTGAACGGGGAGCGCGAGCGCGACCGGCTCGGGCGCCTCACCGACCACCACTGCCACGGCCTTGTCACGACCGACCTCGACCGCGACGGGTTCGAGGCGCTGATGAACGAAGCGCCGCACCCGTCGCCCTTGGGAACGTCCCTCTTCGACTCCATGCTCGGGCTCGCGATCCGCCGCAACTGCGCGCCGGTTCTCGATCTCGAGCCCCTGGCACCGGCCGACGCCTACCTCGCCCGACGACGCGAGCTCGGCGCGCCAGAGGTGAACCGGCGGATGCTCGCCGCCAGCGGCATCGGAACGTTCCTCGTCGACACCGGCATCTCGGGGCCGGACGGCTCCTCATTGACCACTCCGGCCGAGCTGGCGGGGCTGGCCGACGGCGACGCCTACGAAGTCGTCCGACTCGAACGGCTCGTCGAGGAGCTCCTCGGCGAGGGCACGGACGACGTCCCGGGAGCCGTCACCGACCGCCTCGCCTCCGGCGGCGCCATCGCCGCCAAGAGCATCGCCGCATACCGGGTCGGGCTGGACCTGCCCGGCCCGAAACCGAGCACTGACGAGCTGGCTCACGCACTGGCGGAGGTCGAGCCCACCCGCGTCGTCGACCGGACGGTCAGCGGCTGGCTGGCCCACACCGCCCTCGAGTCCGGCCTGCCGCTGCAGTTCCACACCGGATACGGCGACCCGGACCTCGACCTCCTCGCCGCGGATCCGCTGCAGCTAACGCCGTTCCTCCGAGCCACCCAGGACCTCGGCGTGCCGGTGCTGCTGCTCCACACGTACCCATTCCACCGCCACGCGGCCTATCTCGCCCAGGTCTTCGACCACGCGTTGATGGATCTCGGGCTGGCGGTGCACAACACCGGCGCGTTGTCGGCCGGCGTGCTCCGCGAGACCCTCGAGCTGGTGCCGTTCGGCAAGCTGCTGTTCTCGACCGACGCGTACGGGCTGGCCGAGCTCTACCTGCTCGGCGCGCTGCTGTTCCGCCGCGGCCTCGACCAGATGGTCGACGCGCTCCTCGCCGCCGGGGAGCTCGGCGAGGACGACGCCGACCGCCTGGCCGCACTGGTGGCCCGCGACAACGCCGCTCGTATCTACGGTCTCTGAACCTCGCCGCCGTCGTGCTGCCTAGTCCACGCATACATGGCGATCGCCGCCGCCGCGCCGGCGTTGATCGACCGTGTCGATCCGTACTGCGTGATGTGCAGCACCACCCCGCACGCCTCCCGCATCTGCGGCGTGAGTCCCGGGCCTTCCTGACCGAGCACGAGCACACAGGCGGGCGGGAACGCATACCCCTCGATCGGCTCCGACCCCGGGAGGTTGTCGATGCCGATGAGGGGAAGGCGTGCAGTCGCGGCCCAGGCGACGAGGTCGGCGACCGTCGGATGGTGCATCTCGCGCTGGTACCGGTCGGTGACCATGGCGCCGCGGCGGTTCCAGCGGCGTCGTCCGACGATGTGGAACGCCGCGACGTTGAAGGCGTTGGCCGTGCGGATCACCGAGCCGATGTTGAAGTCGTGGCCCCAGTTCTCCACGGCGACGTGGAGCGGGTGCCGCCGGGTGTCGAGGTCGGCGACGATCGCGTCGTGCCGCCAGTACCGGTACCGGTCCTCGACGTTGCGCCGGTCGCCGTGGGTCAGCAGGTCGGGGTCCCACTGGTCGCCGGCAGGCCACTCGCCGGCCCAGGGCCCGACGCCCACCTCGCTCACCCGGACACCGTATGCGGGTGGCCCACGCACCCACGATGCGACGGAACGGGGTCCAGCCGCATACCGTTCTCCCTGTGATGCACGCGCTGGGCCCGGACTGGATGGATCCCAACTACCTGCTCGCGCAGTACGGAACCGCCCTGATCTGGGTGAGCCTGGCCATCATCTTCATCGAGTGCGGCCTGCTGTTCCCGATCCTGCCGGGCGACTCCCTGCTCTTCGCCATCGGTCTCTTCGTCGCCACCGACAAGCTGCCGATCAGCCTCGGGCTCGCGCTGGTGCTGCTTTTCGCCGCCGCGTTCCTCGGCAACGTGGTCGGTTACGAGATCGGTCGCGCGGTCGGGCCGGCGCTGTATCGGCACGACGGGCGGATCATTCGGCGTCACTACTGGGACCGGACGCACGACTTCTTCGAGCGGCATGGCAACAAGGCGCTGGTCATCGGCCGGTTCGTCCCGATCGTGCGGACCTTCGTGACCGTCGTGGCGGGCATCGGGCGGATGGACCGGCGTCGGTTCCTCACGTGGTCGGCGGTCGGGGCGGCGCTGTGGGTCTTGTCGGTCACGCTCCTCGGGTACTTCCTGGGCCACGCCTTCCCGGTGCTGCAGGACAAGCTCGACATCGCCATCGTCCTCATCGTGCTGGTGTCGCTCATCCCGGCCGGCATCGAGTGGCTGCGGCACCGGAAGCGGGTCGCCGAGGACCCGGTCGTCGAGGAGCACGTGGAGACGCCCGAGGAGCTCGAGGCGCGCAGTCGCGACCAGTTCTAGGGCAGCGGACGCGGACCGGTGCGTCCGCGCAGGCCGTCGCGCACGCCGGCGAGGGCGGCGCGGGCCAGGCGGGTGCGTTCGGGGTCAAGAGCCAGCCGGGGGGTATGTGCCTTGGCCTCCTCGGTGAGCCGGCGCAGCACCCAGCCGGGCTGGCTTCGGGCGTGCCGCCGAGTCAGCAGGGTGCCGTTCCGGGCCATGTAGTAGACGCGGTCGGGCGAGTGGTGGTTGTAGGCCAGGTCGCGGCCGAGGACCCGGCGGCCGGTGTGCTCCCCCATGCCGTGCTCGAGGTGGCAGCCCGGGGCGATGAGCGGTTCCAGCCCGGCGTCCAGGCACCGGACGGTGAAGTCGGAGTCGACGGCGTCGATGACCAGGCTCTCGTCGTAGCAGCCGACCTGGCGGTAGGTCGCGGCTGGTACCAGCGATCCCGACTGCATGGGGTCGAAGGCCCGGACGACCCCGTTTTTCGTTCGGCGGGTGGGGGCGCGGCGGCCGCTGTAGGTCTCCGCGCAGAGAAAGGCGACGGGTATGCGTCGACTCACGGCGTCCTGCCACGCCTGGACCGCACGAGTGACGTAGGTAGTCCCGAGTCCCGAGTCCTGGTCGAGGGTGAGGACCGCGTCAACACCATCGGTGAGCGCGGCGCTGACGCCGGCGTTGAGGGCGGCGGCGACGCCGGCGTTCGGCTGTCGGATCAGGCGAAGGCCGGGGCGGTCGGCGAGCGCGTCCACGACATCGAGGCCGGATGTCGAGCCGTCGTCGACGACGACGACGCCGGCCACCTGGGGCTCGACCTGGTCGACGAGGGTGCCGAGCCGCTCGTCCGGGTCGTGGGCCGTGACGACCGCGACCACCCTCGGCTTCATGGGAGGGTCACGGAGTGCGCGCTGTCCGGGCGGCATGGAGGGCCGGACCGAGCAGGCCGGCGAGGAG
>DATLPT010000033.1:0-2421 GCA_035535635.1 Lapillicoccus sp.
CCGTGGATGAAGAGCAGCGCCGTTCCGCCTTCGACCCGCGTCCAGTCCGGCGCCGCGAACGCCGCCACGTCCGAGCGCTGGTAGTCGGCCGGGTCGAACCATCGGACCAGGTTGCGCCGGTTCTTCTGCTCCCAACGGGCGGCGAAGTAGTCTCCGACCTTGCCGAGCACCGGGTCGATGAGCGGGAACACGAGGACCTTGAACAGCTTCGACCCGACCGCTCCGATGACGCCGCGCTGCCCGCCGGCGGAGGCCGGGTCGGCGAGGACGACCGCACGCGGCAACCGGTAGGTCCGTCGGTCACCGCCGCGAGTGACGACCTGATCGGGAGGGACGTCGTCGGGAAGGTGCCACGACAGCGACCCGTCCTCCGCCGCATACAGGAGCAGCTGGCTGTTCCCCGATCCCGGGGGCGGCACCTCGACGACGATCTCCGTGCCGCCGCCGCCACCCCGGCTGCCCCCGGTGGTGTCGAGCTCCCGCTGGCCGGTGATCTCGACGGTGAGCTGCTCGACCATGCCGGCGTCGTCCAGCGCCCGGCGGAACGACTCCGTCGAGCTCTCGGCGCCGCGCATGCCGGCGGTGCCCGGCGCATGTACCTCCACGCGCCCGACGAGCCCCGGCGTGGAGATCCGTACTGTGCCGACGGTGACGGGGATTCCCTCGGGTCGCAGGTTCTCAGCCATGGCGCTCCTTCTGTGGTCGGGTCAGCCGCGGTCGAGCCGGAGGCGAGGGTGGCCGAAGACCTGGAACGCGATGAGGGTGGCGTCGACGCCGGGCGTCTCGGCTTCGGCGGCGGGCTGGGTGTACCTGGCGCGAAGCGACCGGACCGCCTCGGCCGCGGACACCGGCGCCGGTCCTCCTTCGCCGGTGGCTGTCCACGTCGCCGCGTAGAAGTCGCGGGCGAAGGCGGCGGCGGTGACGTCGTTGACGTTCCAGAGTGGCGCCACGACAGCGGTCGCCCCAATCTGCAGGAGGGTCGAGGCGAA
Organism: Lapillicoccus sp.; assembly: GCA_035535635.1. Taxonomy (GTDB): domain Bacteria; phylum Actinomycetota; class Actinomycetes; order Actinomycetales; family Dermatophilaceae; genus Lapillicoccus. The sequence continues at coordinate 990 of DATLPT010000033.1, forward strand.
TCCGCCGTTGTCGGCGAGCACCCGCTTGTCGGCGCCGACCTGGCAGGCGTTGAGGAAGACGAACGGCCCGTCGTCGAGGCTGCCGGTGAGCACCTGGGCCGGCGTCAGGAACTGCGAGCGGGTCGTGAGGTTGCCGGCAGCGTCCGTCGCCAGCAGGACCAGCCCGCCCTGGTCGCCCTGCGAGTCGAACTGGCCGTGCAGCGCCACGTGCAGGACGTCGGCGGGGGGGTTGCCGCTGAAGAGGTTGACGACATCACGCAACGACGGGTTGACCGGAACCGCCGACGCGAACAGCGTCCGAACGAAGTCGCCCTCCTCCTGCGCGTCCTTCAGCTCTCCCCATCCCATGACGCCGGTGTAGTTGGCGGTGAGGACCGCGGCGCGCTTCACCTCGACGGCAGATCTCGGCGTGGGCCGCGGACGGGCGTTGCTCAGCGGCCACCGTGAGATCGCGGCGTGCGCGCCGAGGAACGGGGAGATCCCGCCCCACGCCGTGTCCAACGGTGGCTCGAGGACGGCGAGCTCCCACGGCAGGGTGACCTCTTCCGTGAGCAGGAGGACGGTCGCTGCGGTCGTCCGGTTGGGGTCCTCGACGACCGTGCGGATCACGGCGCGGACACCGTCCGGCAGCGCCCGCCCGATCAGCTTGGCCTTGCCGGCCAGCGACAGATAGTCGGCGAAGGGTCCCTGCGACATCGAGACGGTCTGTCGCATGTCGGTGACGAAGCCCTGCAGGTCGGAGGTCAGCTTCGACACCCGCGGCGCGTCGGGCACCCTGACGTCGGAGGCACTCGCATATACCGTCCAGACGAACTCCCCCGTCGCCGCGCCGTCCGACGCGCTGATCGAAAGGATGAGGTCGGGCAGGTCGACTCCGAGCAGCGGCTGGAGGTCCATGAGCGTGTCGGTGCCGGCCTGAGGCATGGGCGCGTTGGGGATGTCCTTGGCGTAGGGGACGGCGACGAGCGTGCGCCAGGCGATGCCGACCACCTGGCCATCGACGAGATAGTGGACGCCGATGCGGCGCTCGCTGGGCAGGTCCGGCTGGTAGAGGGCCACGAAGGACACCGTCGCGCTGGGGTACGGGTCGGCGTCGCTGACCTGGAGGACAAGACGCGTTTCGCCTTGTGCAGCAAGCGAGTTCGGGTCGTAGACGAGGACCAGCTCGAGGTCGGTCTTCGCGCCGGCCATGAACCGCAGCGCGCCGGTCTGGCTGATGCCCGTGTCCTTGAACTTGCCCAGCCCCAGCACGACGTCGAACGGCTCGTCGATGACGACGACCTCCGGACGGACGTCGCGATGCGCGTCGATGTCGATGCGCGGGTATGCGGCGCGCAGGACGCCGCCGGGCGGCTGCACCGGAGGAGGAGGCGGCGGTTCGATGTCGCTGTGGCCGACACCGCGCCACTGGGTCGGTCGGGGTCGCGGTGCG
>DATLPT010000034.1:0-4537 GCA_035535635.1 Lapillicoccus sp.
CGTTGCCGCCTACGAACCGACGCTGGTCGTGTCCGCGGGATTCCTCAAGCTCGTCGGGCCGGCGTTCCTCGCCCGGTTCGCCGGCCGCTACGTCAACAGCCACAACGCCCTGCTGCCGTCGTTCCCCGGCATCCACGGACCGCGGGACGCGCTCGCCTACGGGGTGAAGGTCACCGGCGCCACCCTCTTCGTCGTCGACGACGGCGTCGACACCGGCGCCATCGTCGGTCAGGTCGCCGTGCCGGTCCAGGACGAGGACACGGTCGAGACCCTGACCGAGCGGATCAAGCAGGCCGAGCGGCCGCAGCTCGTCGACCTCGTCGGACGCATGGTCCGCGAAGGGTTCACCGTCAGCGATCGGAAGGTCACCATCCCGTGAGTGCTGCCGACACCGCAGAGGGGAGACGCCCGATCCGGCGGGCGCTGGTCTCGGTTTACGACAAGTCCGGCCTCCCCGAGCTGGCCGTCGCGTTGCATCAGGCCGGCGTGGCCATCGTGTCGACCGGCTCGACCGCCAAAGCCATTGCCGCACAAGGCGTTCCGGTCACCGTGGTGGAGGAGCTCACCGGCTTCCCGGAGTCCCTGGACGGACGAGTGAAGACCCTGCACCCGAAGGTGCACGCCGGCATCCTGGCCGACACCGATAATCCCGACCACGTGCGCCAGCTGGCCGATCTCGGCGTCGAGGCGTTCGACCTGGTCGTGTCGAACCTGTACCCGTTCCGCGACACCGTCACCTCCGGTGCCACGCCGGACGAGTGCATCGAGCAGATCGACATCGGGGGCCCGGCGATGGTCCGCGCCGCCGCGAAGAACCACGCGAACCTCGCGGTCCTCACCAGCCCCGACGCATACCCGCGGCTCAAAAAGGCCCTCGGCGAGGGCGGGTTCACCCTCGCCGAGCGGCAGCGACTGGCGGCCGAGGCGTTCGTCCACACCGCGACCTACGACAACGCCGTCGCGAACTGGATGGGCACCGTCGTCGCGGACACGACTGATGGGACCGGGTTCCCCGCCTGGACCGGGGCCACGTGGGACCGGTCCGCCCAGCTCCGGTACGGCGAGAACCCGCACCAGGCCGCCGCGCTCTACCGCCACTGGCGCCCCGGCGTCGCGCACGCCGAGCAGCTGCACGGGAAGGGGATGTCCTACAACAACTACGTCGACGCCGACGCGGCGGTTCGCGCGGCCCACGACCAGGGCGACCGGCCCACCGTCGCGATCGTCAAGCACGCCAACCCCTGCGGGATCGCCGTCGGCCCGACGGTCGTCGAGGCGTACGACAAGGCCCACGCGTGCGACCCGCAGTCGGCGTACGGCGGCATCATCGCGACGAACCAGACCGTCACCGTCGCTCTGGCCGAGCGCACCAAGGGGGTCTTCACCGAGGTGATCGTGGCGCCGGCCTTCGACGACGACGCGCTCTCGATGCTCCGAGAACGGAAGAACCTCCGCGTGCTGCAGCTGCCCGCGGGCATGGAGCGGTTTCGCGACCCGATCGAGGTGCGCCCGATCGGCGGCGGCATCCTCGTCCAGACCGTCGACCGGCTCGACGCGGTGGTGCCGTCTCCGGACGACGGCGAACCCACCGGCGGCGACGAGCCCGCATACTGGCGGCTGGTCTCCGGCGACCCCGCGAACGGCGCGACCCTCGCCGACCTGTCCTTCGCCTGGCGGGCGATCCGGGCGGTGAAGTCCAACGCGATCCTGCTGGCCACGGACGGCGCGTCGGTCGGGGTCGGCATGGGACAGGTCAACCGCGTCGACGCATGTCGCCTCGCCGTGGCGCGGGCCGGGACCGACCGCGCCGCGGGCTCGGTCGCCGCGTCGGACGCGTTCTTCCCCTTCCCGGACGGGTTGGAGATCCTGCTCGACGCCGGCGTGCGGGCGGTCGTCGCGCCGGGTGGCTCGATCCGCGACGACGTCGTCATCGAGGCGGCGGCGCGGGCCGGAGCGACGATGTACTTCACCGGCACCCGGCACTTCGCCCACTGACGTGACGTCCCGGTTGCTGTGGGCCGTGCTGGCCTTCGTCGCCGGGGCGTTCCTGTCGATCCAGTCACGGATGAACGGTGAGCTGGCCACCGTGTTCGGCCACGGTATCGATGCCGCGCTCTGGAGCTTCGTCACCGGCACGATCGTGCTGAGCCTCGCGCTGCTCGTGTCGCGGCCCATGCGGTCCGGATTACGGCAGCTGCGAGTTTCCTTGTCAGACGGACGGATTCGCTGGTATCAGTGCGTAGGCGGGTTCATGGGCGGCTTGTTCGTCCTCTGTCAGTCGTACGCGGTGCCGCTGGCCGGTGTGGCCCTGTGGACCGTCGCGGTCGTGGGGGGACAGACCGCGAGCGGGATGGGGGTGGACCGGTTCGGGATCGGGCCGGCGGGACGGCTCCCGGTCGCTGCCGGACGGGCAGTGGCTTCCGTCCTCGCCGTCGCCGGGGTGCTCATCGCGGTCGAGGGGCGCGTCTCCGCGACCGACGCCGCGGTGGTCTTGCCGGTCGTGCTCAGCGTCCTTGCCGGGATCTCCCTGGCGGTCCAGGCGGGGATCAACGGTCGCGTGGGCGTGGCGTCCGGGAACGCGTTCACGACGGCCTGGCTCAACTTCACGCTCGGGACCGTGATCCTCCTCGTCCTGGCCGTCCCGGAAGGGCTGCTCGGACAGTTCGGGGTGCCGAGAAGCATGGCCGCGCCGTGGTGGGCGTGGTGGGGCGGCCTGCTGGGCATCGTGGTGATCGCCGCCGGCGCCGTGGGGGTGCGCTACCTCGGGGTGCTGCTGCAGTTGCTGCTCATGCTCGTGGGTCAGCTGTCGGTGGCCGCGCTGCTGGACCTGCTGAACCCGTCCACGCGGTCCTCGGTCACCCCCGTGGTGCTGCTGGGCCTCGTGCTGACCTTCGTCGCCGCGGCACTCGCCAGCGTCGCCACGATGCGAGGCCCCAGGCATCTCACTCGTACATGACGTACCCAAGCTGCGGATTGAGAGCCAGAACCTCGTCGGGGGTCATGAGCGGCCCCTGCTTCGAGTCCTCGTCGTAGAACAGCTTGAAGCCAAGGTGTACCAGCGGTCTCGGGGTCGTCGCGAGAATTCGGTTCCACGTTGCGACCTTGTCGGTTTTCGCGCCGATCCCGTCGACTGACTTGACCCAGGCGACGCCGGGAAAGGCCCTGAGATCCTGCTCGCGCCGGACGATGGAGGGAGTCAGCTGGTGGTAGACGACGACCTTCTCAGGCAAGTCGTGGGAGGAGACCAGTCCGGCGACGTACTCACCAACCGCGTTGAGCATCGACGTTTCGACATGGCCGAACACCTGCCCGGGCACCTGTCCCGGCCCGACCGCCCACTCCGGGTCGAGAGCGACGCCGACGTCCGGGTGAGTCAGCCACCGCTCGTAGGCGTGAACTTCGTCGAGGAAGGAGGCACGTCCCGGCTGGATGTTGAGCAGGAGGTAGGCGCGATGCCGGCGGGCGGCGTCGAGGTGCTGGTCGATGACGGAGGACTCGGTGCGCAGCCGGTAAAGACCGTCCTGGCCGGGCTTCGACTGAACCATGGTCGCGATGAGCTCGAGCACCGGGAGCGCGGCACGCTCACGGGCATACGAGCCGGCCACGCGCTCGATCTCGGAGACCCGAGCATCGAGGTCACCGATGCCGAGCTTCCCGAGGGCGGGTGAGCCCGGATGCCCGCAGAAGCCGGTCAGTCGGTACGTGGGAAACACGGTTCGGCCGCCTCGGGGCAGCTCCGGTCGGCTACGGGTCGGCGTGGGTGCTGTCGCGGTCGTCGTGGTGGCGGCCGGCGTCGTGCCCATACCGGCGCGGGCGGGTGCTGATGCATCCATCTGGGCCACGGGGTCGGCTGTACGGGGGCTGGAGCATGCGGCCAGGGCCAAGGCGGAAGCGGCCGCGCCGAGAACCTCACGCCGGGTGGGGCCGTTTCGCGTCACCTGGGGCGACCCGTGAGTATGCGCGTCGTCCCCATCCGTTTCCCTGGTCAGCAGTCGTCGCCGGGCTCTTTCACCGGCGTGCACATGATGCCATTCCGCGGCCCTGGTTCCCGCGGTGGGCGACAACCTGAGACACGGTCCGCTGTGACACCATGAGGCCTCGTGACCGCCAGGATCCTCGACGGCAAGGCCACGCTGGCGACGATCAAGGCGGAGCTCAAGGGCCGCGTCGCGGTGCTGGCGTCGCGTGGTGTGGTGCCGGGCCTCGGGACGGTGCTCGTTGGCAACGACCCCGGAAGCACGTGGTACGTCGGCGCGAAGCACCGGGACAGCGCGGAGATCGGGATCACCAGCATCCGGCGCGACCTCCCGGCGACGGCCACGCAGGACGAGGTCGAGGCGGTCATCGACGAGCTCAACGCCGACCCCGACTGCACCGGGTTCCTGGTGCAACAGCCGACGGGCCTCGACGAGATGGCTCTGCTGTCGCGGGTGGATCCCGACAAGGACATCGACGGCCTGCACCCGACGAACCTCGGCTGGCTGGTCCTCGGCAAGCCGGCCCCGTTGCCGTGCACGCCGATCGGCTGCGTCGAGCT
>DATLPT010000035.1:0-1938 GCA_035535635.1 Lapillicoccus sp.
GTTCGGTAACCCCGGCGGCCACCCGGCCGGGTGGATCGGCGAGCACTCCATCGGGCTGGCCATCCTGTGGCCATTGGTGGTTACGGTGCTGACCCTCCCGCTCGCGGTCAAGGCCTACCGAGGGCTGGGCCGCTGACGGGCCCGCACGACATCTCCGTCGACATCCCGAAACGCCAGCTCGTCGTCTTCAACGGCGTCTCGGGGTCGGGGAAGTCGTCGCTGATGTTCGGAACCGTCGCCGCGGAGAGCCAGCGGCTCATCAACGAGATCTACACCGCATTCCTGCAGAACTTCATGCCCGCGCAGGGCCGCCCGGACGTCGACACCTCGAGCGGGTTGACCGCGGCCATCCTCGTCGACCGGTAACGGATGGGCTCGAACTCACGCTCGACATGCTCCTCGGCCTGCTCGACCGCCTGGTGGAGAGCGGGAACTCGGTCGTCGTCATCGAGCACCACCTCGCCGGCTACGTGACCTGAGGCGCCCCCGGCTGCACCTGTGAGACAACCGCCCCCCGCAGCACCCGCCGAGAGGCCAAGTTTGGCCGCTATCCGGCCCTCAGAAAGGCAGAAGTTGGCCTCTCGGCCGGAGGGGGCCGGTCAGCGGGTGGTCGTGAGGAGCTGGTCCACCGGGGCGTGGTCGTCTGTGAGGACGAGTGGGTCCTCGCCGACGAACGACCGCATGTCGGGTTCGGAGACCAGGGCCATCGACGCGCCGTGGTCCTGGAGTGCGGCGGTCATTGAGGACCGGTCGATCGGCGCGTGGGACGCCAGGAGAACGAGGTTGCCGCCGTTCAGGCCGCCGTTGGAGGTGAGCAGCGCCGCATACTCGAACACCGAGGCGATCGTGGCCAGCTCGGCGCGCGCGAAGTCGAGCGACCGGTAGTCGATGACGTTGAGCACGACGAGGCCGTCCGGCCGCAGAATGCGGTCCACGTCGAGAAACGTCTCGCGCGTCGTCAAGTGCCACGGCACCGCGACACCACCGAAGGCATCGCCGACGTAGACGTCGTAACTGTCGACGGCCAGCTGCCGGACCGCCGTCCGGCCGTCCGCGACCTGGACCTGGAGCCGTCTGTCGTCCGGAAGAGCCAGCCGGGTGCGGTCGATCTCCACGACGCCCGCGTCGATCTCGACGACCCGGTTCGTACTCTCCGGACGGCTGGCGAGGAGGTAGCGGGGCAGCGTCATCCCGCCGCCACCGACATGCAGCACGTCGAGTGGGCCGCTGGGTCGGGTGTCGAGGGCAGCCGCGAACCCTTTCATGTAGGCGAAGTCGAGGTACGTCGGGTCGCTGGTATCGACGTAGCTGTGCCGGAGGGTGTCGAGCATGAGCGTGCGACCCCCCGGTCGCGCCGGGTCGGTCAGCACGGAGCCGCAGTGGTACCGGGTCTCCACCTGGCACGGTGATGGAACCAGGACACCGCCGAGCCCCGCCACGAGCGCGAGGACCAGCGGCGTTGCGACGCCGACATGCGGTGGAATGCCGCGCCGCCGGTTCGCAACGACGAAGGCAAGCCCGCCGACAACCAGGAGGGCGCCGGTGCCCGTGAGGATGACACTGGTCGGGACGACGGCGACGAGCACGAACCCGGTGGCGAACGTCGCCACGATGGCGCCGATCGTGCTGACGCCGGAGAGGCGGCCTACGACCGACCCGGTCTCAGTGAGGCTCGCGAGCTCAAGCTTGACGACCATCGGCGGGACGGCCGAGAGCAGTGCGGCCGGAACGAAGACGGTGGCGGTCGCGACGAGGATGGCGATGGGCGCGGCGTCCGCCGGTCCCGCCGCCGCGGCCGCCAGCCGAATGGCCGGGGTCACGACGAGCACGAAGGCGCCGCCGATGAGCAGCAGCGGGCCGATCGTCGAGCGCGGCGGCAGCCGGTCGGCGGCCGCACCTCCGGACCATGCACCGATGGCGATCGCGGTGAGGGCGAGC
>DATLPT010000036.1:0-18740 GCA_035535635.1 Lapillicoccus sp.
GCCACGGCACCCGTTCTGGGACCAGGACGGCGTCCACGAGATCTACGAGGAGTGGCGCGAGGTCCTCGACGAGTACGACGAGCCGAGGCGCGTCCTCTGCGGGGAAGCCTGGGTCCAACCCGTCGAAAGGCTCATGCGCTACGTCCGCCCGGCCGAGATGCACCAGTCGTTCAACTTCGACTTCCTCGAGTGCCCGTGGGACGCGCCGCAGCTGGTCGCGACCATCACCGACTCCCTCGCGGCTGCCGCCTCCGTCGGGGCGCCCACGACATGGGTGCTGTCGAACCATGACGTGGTCCGCCACGCGTCCCGCCTCGGGCTGCCGCCGAGCCGCGGGCGTATCAACGGAATTCGCGCCGAGGACCCGCAGCCGGACACCCAGCTCGGCCTGCGGCGGGCGCGGGCGGCAACGACGCTGATGCTCGGGCTTCCGGGCGCCGCCTACCTCTACCAGGGCGAGGAGCTCGGCCTCCCCGACGCGACCACGCTCCCCGACGAGGTGCGTCAGGACCCGGCCTTCGTTCGCACCAACGGCAGGGAGACCGGTCGGGACGGCTGCCGCATACCGTTCCCATGGTCGGACTCCGGACCATCGCTCGGGTTCGGCCCGACCGAGGCGACCTGGCTGCCCCAGCCGGCCGGCTACCGGCACCTGGCCGTCGACCGCCAGGAGGGCGTGCCGGGGTCCACGCTGGAGCTGTACCGGCAGCTCCTCCAGCTCCGGCGCTCGTATGCGTTGGGCTCCGGTGCGCTGCAGTGGCTGGAGGCGTTTGCCGACGACCCGCACGTGGTCGCCTACCGCTCCAAAGGAAGCGACCGTGAGGACGTCTCGGTGCTCGTCAACCTGGGGGCGGCGCCGATACCGCTTCCCGCGGGCGCGCGGGTGCTGGTGGCATCCGGTGAGCTGGCCGCCGACGGGGCGTTGCCGATGGACACGGCAGTGTGGTTCACCGACTGACTGTGGACAACGGAAGGGGCAGGTACGGCGTGATGTCTAGCGTCGGAGCATGCCTCGGTTCGCGGTCCGCCCTGACCACCTGGGGGACGCCGCTGCCCTGAGCGGCAGCGAGGTCTCCTCGCTCGAGACAGCCCGGCGGCTCGTCGTGTATGCGAGTGGCGAGGCGGTCGGCGCCCTTGACCCGGCCGACGGTGTGCTGGCTGCGGCGGTCGAGGGCTACGGACAGGTCGAGTCGGCCGTGGCCTCCGCGTTGTCAGAGGCGGCGGTCATCCTCTCCGACGCGCTTGGGTCCGGCGCCGTCGCGTATGCCCGTGCCGACTCCGGCGGAGCTCTGGGCTTCGGGATCGTCTACGGAGGCGGGCCGTGAGGCCCGGATCGGGCGGCGCCCTCGAGGCGTTGCCGATGCCGTGGGGAGCGCCCGCCGGCTTGTGGGCGGCTGCGGCCGCGCTGCGGGCGGCCGCCGCCTCGGTCGGCGGCGCGCCGCTGGCTCGCTCGGGCGGCCTCCTGCCGTCGCTGGACGGGTGGACGGGAGAGGCAGCGGCGGCCGCAGCGGCCGAGCTGGGCGCGGTCGCGCAGCTCGAGCAGGCCGTGGTCGACCGGCTGGGCCAGGCCGCTGCGGTGCTCACTGCCTACGGCGACGAGCTCGACGCCGCGCAGCGCACCGTCGCCTCGCTGCAGGCCTCATGGACCGCCGTGCTGCCCGCCGATCCGCTGGCCCCGCTCCCGGACGGCGCGTTAGCAGCGATCGCCGGCACCTACGGAGTCGTCACGGCCGATCTGCAGCTCTCCGCAGCCGTCGCCGCTCATCGGCTGCGGTCCCTCGTCGGGGAGGTGGTAGCCGGCGGGGATTCCGGACCGCGCGGGCCTCGGGTCCTCGGTTGGGCCGATCCACCGCCGTCGGACGCGGCGGTCCGCAGCACCGTGCACGCCGTGCTCCCACTGGTGTCGGCCGCTCTCGCGCAGCGCGAGGCATCGGAGCTCGTGGACCTCGTCGTCGGCGACTTGGAGGCGCTGGCGTACGGAGATACGGACGCGGCCGCCCGTGCCGTGGCGCGGCTGGCCACTCGGGTCCGGGATCCGGTCGTTGCGCAGACACTGTGGTCGCGGCTCGACCCGTCGGAGAGCTCGCGGCTGCTCGATGCGGTCGTGGGTTCCGGTTCAGCCGCACTGACCGTGACGCTGGGGACAGCACTCGCGATCGCTGTGAATCCGCACTACACGAGGGGCCTGGACGCGGTTACCCGCGATCGGCTGGACGCATGGCGCGAGACGTGGTTGGCTCGAGTGGCCAGTTCGATTGCTGCATGCGACGATTCGTCAAGCGGCGGCTGGTTCGGTGGCGCGCGGACGCAGGGCGCGCTGCTGACCGGTGCGCGGCAGGCCGGGCTGAGTCCTGGAGTTCGGTATGCGGCCACCGTGGGCGTCGCCGTCGTGGCGGCCGACCGCTCCGTAGGGACCGGGCTGCTCTCCGGCGGTTCCAACGCGAGGGCGCCGAGCGGCCGGGTGACGCCCTCGGGAGCCGACGGCGCGGCCGGGACCGGTCCCGACGATCCCGTCGTCGACATCGCCCGGGCCATCGAGGACGACGGCGACGCGGTACGCGCGTGGCTGCTCGGGCGGCTGCCCGGAGCCGACCAGCAGCTGGTCCTTGACCATCTCGTCGCGGGCCGGTACCGCTTGATTGATCCGCACCTCGCGGCCGCATCGCTCCGAGCGGTCGGCGACCTGGTCGTCGTCGCCGGCCGGAGTCCGACCGACCGATCCGCTGTCGCCCTAGACGCCGCGTTCCTCACGGCTGTCGGTCAGGAGGCTCGGAACACTCCGGAGCCCGAGGCCTACCGCTTGGCACTGGCTCCCGCACTGGGCCGGATTGGGGCGATGCTCGCGCGGCACCCCGATGCGGTAACAGCCGTGCTCGACGACAGCGCCGGCCTCGGCGTCGACGCCGCCGTCGTTGTCGACGCCGACCGTCTGACCACACCGGCTCGAGATCCGCAGGCCTGGGAGATCGTCCTCCCGGACCGGCCGACGACCGCGGCCCTGCTCGGGGCGCTGGCCTTCGACGACGAGCTCAGTCCGGGCGCCACGCGCCCAATCGCCGGGTCACCGGGAACCGCGCCGGCGCTCACGCAGGTACTCGGCTCCCTCGGTCAGCGCCTCGAGCAAGACCTCGTCGACGCGGTACGTGCCGACCACGCCGGAGACCCGCATGCCCTCGATGCCGCCGCGCGACGGCTTGGTGAGACGGTCGGCTTCACGCTGACCAGCGCGGGAGAGGCGCTGGCGCGCCGTGACGCCGACACCGACGAGCGCAACCGCGTCGTCGCCGGACTCGTCGAGTGGGCGGTCGGCAAGGTCGCCATTCCGGGAGCGGCCGGACGGCTCGCCACTCCGCTGGTCAAGGCGGCCGCGAACCGGCTCGTCACGGCCACCCTGCCCACCGACGCGGAGTCGACGCAGCGCCGCGCTACCGCCCAGGCGACGGAGACCACCGCCGACGCCGCTATGGTCGACGTGCGTGCACTCGTCAGCCGAGCCGAGCCCTGGGGTCCGGAGCAGGCACCGCAGCGCTGGGCCGCCAGGGAGGGCGGTGTCCCCTTCTGGGACGACGAGGGGATCCCGCTCCCCGAGTCGACGATGACGACCGAGCAGCGTCGAGCGTTCACCGCCTGGCGCCGGGAGGTCGGCCTGACGATCTACGACACGGCTCCGGCGGTGGTCCGCGACGGGCTCGAGGCCGGCGTGCGAGCCGCGGCGAGGTCGACGTCATGAGGCGCCGCGAGGTCGTCGCCGTGATACTCGGCGACGTCCGAGGAGGTTGCCGACTTCAGACGCAGCTCAGCGCTGGGCCTCCCGGACGCGCTCCGCATGGACGGCTTCGGGGACGACGCCTTTCCAGTCGACCGGGGTCCACGCCTCGGAGGCCACCCATTCGCTGCCGCATGCCTCACAGGCGAAGAGCAGGTCCCCGCCGAGCCGCTCACCCGACGTGGACCATGAGCACCGCGCCTGACAGGGCGAGATGACGAGCTCCCGCGAGACGTCCACGGGGTGAATTCTCCCATCGGAGCTCAAGGGCCCCGTCCGCCGAACGGCTCGGAAGCGCGGCACCGTACGGGCAGAATGCCTTCCTAGACTCGAGGCGATGAGCACCAGGGAGGACGCCGAGCGCGTGGCCGCAGCGGACGCGGCGTCGGGCGTCTTCTCACCGGCATACCGGCTGATCTCCGTCGCCGTCATCGCGATGGTGACCATTGTGGCCTTCGAGTTCATGGCCATTGCGACCGCCATGCCGGCCGCCGCGGAGGAGCTCGGTGCGGTCCGCAGCTACGGGCTGGCCTTCTCAGTCATGCTGACCGGGCAGCTGCTGGGCATCGTCTTGGCCGGCGTGTGGTCCGACCGGTCCGGGCCGCTGCCCGCGGTATACGCCGGTCAGGTGCTCTTCGCGGCGGGCGCCGCGATCTGCGGGATCGCGACGTCATTCCCCGTTCTTCTCGTTGGACGGGCCGTCACCGGACTGGGAGCCGGACTGGTCGTGGTCGTCCTGTACGTCATCGTCGGTCGGGTCTACCCCACGAAGCTTCGCCCGAAGGTCTTCGCGTGGGTGTCTGCCGCCTGGGTACTTCCGTCCCTGATCGGGGCGCCGCTCGCCGGCTGGCTGAGCACCGCCTTCACCTGGCGGTTGGTGTTCTGGGTGGTCGTCCCACCGGCGTTGCTCACGCTGCTGATGATCGTCAGCCAGCGCCGCGCCATCTCCCGGGCGGGCGATACCGGCGACGGCGACGCATCGGAACGAGCAGCGCATCGGCGAACTGCAGGTGCCGGAGTGCTCGTCGCGCTGTCGGCGGGACTGGTACAGCTCGGCACCCACGACCAGGTCCGGCTCCTCTCCTGGGAGACGCTCGCTGCGCTTGCCGGCGTGGTGGGGCTGCTCGTGGTGACGCCGCGGCTGCTGCCGCGAGGAACACTGCGGATGGCCATGGGCCTGCCGTCGGTCATCTTCAGCCGGTTCCTCCTCAACGCCTCGTTCAACGGCACCATCACCTACATCCCGCTGATGTTCACCCAGGAGCGCGGGGCGACCCTCGCCCTGGCCGGCCTCGTCATCTGTGTCGGGTCGCTCGGCTGGTCGACCGGATCATGGATCCAAGGCCGGGCGTCCTTCACCGGCCGGCGGTGGGCCCTCGTCTCCTCTGGCGGCGGCCTCGTCGCGCTCGGCGCACTCTTGATGGTGATCATCACAGCCACCGGACTCCATGTGTGGTTCTTCGCGCTCGCCATGGTGTTCGCCGGGCTCGGGATGGGGCTGGGCTCGACCAGCCTCTCGGTCATCCTCCTCGACCTCGTCCCGGTGTCCGGGCAGAGTCCTGCGTCGGCGGCCCTCCAGCTGTCCGACGTGCTCGGGAGCGTTCTCGGGATCGCCGCCGCCAGCGCGATCTTCGCCACGCTGCACACGCCTGGAGGCGACCGGCACACCTACATCGTCATCTGGTCGGTGCTCGCCGCCGTTGCCGCGCTGGTCATCGTCAGCGGACGTCGGTGCGTCGACCCTCAGCGAACCAGCACGTGACCCTGCGGTGAGCTGAGCCGGGTCCAGCGCCCGTGCGCCACGACGGCGCACCGTCCGGCGGGCTCCAGGAAACCCAAAGTGTATGCGGCGAACGCCGCCCCCGTCGGAACCGGCGGGTCCGTCTCGGTGAGCCGGCTCCAGACACGGTGGCGCAGGTCGGCCACCGCCGCCCCGCCCGAACCGGCCGAAGCGCCCCGGGCCACCTCGGCGATGCCGGCACGTGCGGCGTCCACCAGCATGGCGGCCTCCAGCGACCCGACCGGCTCCCATCCGCCGCGCGGCGGCGTCATCGCCGCCCACGGCGTCGCGACGACCACCGGCGGCAGCTCCAGCCCTGCACGAACCTCGCGGGCGAGCCGATCGGCCACCGCGACGAGCGGCACCGTCACGTCGACGGCCGCGGGCTCGGCGAGCCGCATCGTTCGGAGTCCCACAACAGCACCATCACCGAGCAACCCCCGACCGGGGAGCACCCCGACGTATGCGGCCAGCACCGTCCCGTCAGCCTGCAGCCGGACGGCGCCCTCGTCGTCGAGCCCCCGGGCCCGGCTCACAAAGGTGCGCAGGTCCGCATACCCCTCGTCGTCCAGGAACAGCCGTCCCTGGGACGTCACCGTCCCCGCCACCGGAAGGGCACCGCAGGACCACGCATACCCTCCAGGATCCCCTTCTCGTCCGGACGCATTCGGCGCGGCCGCGACCCGGCGAAGTCGTAGACCACCAGGCTGGTCTCGGCCCGCGCGTAGTGCCCGTCTCCCCAGTCATCGGGATCGCGCACGTCGTACCCAAGGTCGAAGCCGGCCCCACCAATCTTCGTGCACCACATCTCGACGGCGATCGGCGCATGCCGGAAAGTGAGCGGCGCGATGTACTCGATCTCGTGCCGCGCGACGAGGACGCCCTCGTCCAGCAGCGCGCGGTCCTGGCCGAACCACTCCCGGAATCCCGTCACCCGCGCGTCCTCCAACAGCCGGAGGAACTGGACGTTGTTGACGTGTCCGTAGGCGTCCATGTCGGACCAGCGCAGGGGCACGTTGACGCAGTACCGGCTGCTCGTCACGGCGCTCATTGTGGCAGCCGGGCGACGGCCTAACCGGCTGTGTCCGCCACCACCTCGTCGAAGGCCGCGGGCTGCTCCATGTTCGGGTAGTGGGCCGTCCCGGGGAGGTCGACCACCCGTCCGTCGGGGGCGGTCGCGGCCAGTCGGTGCGCCATCCCGATGTGGTCCGGCGAGTCCAGCGTGCCGCTCACGGCGACCACGGGCACGGTGATCGAGGAGGCGCGCTCCCATGTCCGAGTCACCGCGGTCGGAGGAACGAAGCTCTGGACGGCGTGGTGCTGCAGCGTGTCCCACGCCATCCGGCGCAACCGGTCGACCACGTCCGGGTCGACGTCGTCCAGGGACCGGTACGGGCCGCTGGCGAAGCGGAGGAAGGCATCGAGCCAGCGCTGCGCGTCCCGCGCCTCCTCGGCCGCCTTCCACTCAGCGAAGACGTCGAGCACCCACGGGTCGGTGAACTCCGGCTCGCTGGTACCGACCCCGGAGACGACCAGCGCCGCGACGAGGTCGGGATGCTCCAGTGCCACATCGACGGCCGTACCGCCGCCCATCGAGAGACCGACGAACACCGCCGGCCCGAGGTCCAGCGCCGAGAACGCCGCCGCCACGTCGTCGCAGTGCCGGTATGCGTCGGTGGCCGTTGAGGACTCCCCGTGCCCTCGGGCGTCCACCAACACCACGTGGTTCGTCTCGGCGAACGCCGCGACCTGCTGCTCCCACATCCGCCGGTCCAGTCCGCCGCCGTGGAGGAACACCAGCGGCCGGCCCGCACGCTCGTTGGACCAGACCGCGAGCTCGCCGTCGGGAACGGGCACGATCCTCCGCGTCAGCGTGCCGGTCATGACACCCAAGGTGTCATCATGTCAACCGATCTGTCAACTCAGGTGTCATAATGCCCGGGTGCCTCCCGCCACTAGCAGTGAGCTCGCCCGGGTCTTCGACCTGCTGGGTCCGCTCTACCGGCAGACCGTCCGGAACCTCGACGCCGCCGGCGGTGTCCCCGTGGGGGTCCGGGCCGTGCTGGACCTGCTCCGAGCCCGTGACGCACTCACCGTCCCGCGCATTGCCGAGGTCCTCGGGCTCAGCCGGCAGTTCGTCCAGCGTTGCGTCAACGAGGCCGAGCAGGGAGGCTGGGTCACCCTTCGGTCGAACCCGGCGCACCAGCGGTCGTCGCTCGTCGCCATCACCCCCGACGGTCGGGCCGTCGTCCAGGCGATCCGGACGGGCGAGGCGGCCGCGCTTGCTCCGGTGGCCAAGTCCCTGAGCCGTGCGGACGTCGAGGCGTGCATCCGCGTCCTGAGCCGCTTGCTCGAGCTCGTCCGCACCGGAGGGGAGGCAGCTGACACGCGCTGACACGCGCTGACACGCCCTGGCAGGAACCTCGCGACAACCGGGGTATGCGTGTGAGAGTTGGCCCGTGCTGGCGCTGGCGGTGCTCCTGCTCGTCCCCCTCGCGTGGGGAATGGTCGCCGGTCGACTGGCGCGATGGAGCATCACCGCACCCATCGCCATGGTGGCCGCCGGTGTGGCGTTGACCGCCGGGTCCAACCCGCTCTACGTCATCGACCTCGAAACCTCGGTCACGGAGCACTTCGTCGAGGTCGTCCTCGCCGTCGTGCTGTTCGTCGACGCCACCGAGGTGGAAGGTGGCTTCTTCGGCAAGGAACCGAGGCTCACAGCGCGGCTGCTTCTCATTGCCCTGCCCTTGTCCGTGATCCTCGCGGTGGCGTTCGGCGCGCTGGCCTTCCCGCACGTGAACTTCTGGATCCTGGCCTGCATCGCGACGGTGGTCATGCCGACCGACCTGGCGCCGGTGGTCTCGCTGATCCGCGACCGGCGGGTGCCGGCTCGGCTGCGCGACCTGCTCAACGTCGAGAGCGGCTTCAACGACGGCTTCATCGCCCCGCTGTTCCTCTTCGCCGTCGCCGGGGCCGAAGCCGCCGAGGACGAGGCGACGCCCGATCTCGAGGCGCTCATCGGCGCGGCGCCCGCGTTTCTCGTCGCGATCGCGGTCGGCGCCGCGCTCGGGTTCGGCGGCGGCTGGCTCATCCGCCACGCCTACGACCGCGGATGGACCGAGCCGCCCGCCCTCCGGATCGCGGTCCTGATGCTCCCGATCCTGGCGTACCTCGTCTCGGTTGCCTTCAAAGGCAACGGGTTCGTCGGCGCGTTCGTGGCCGGCCTGTTGTTCCGGTCGGCGGCCCAGCACCTGCCGAAGGACGCGTTGCACCTCGTCGAGGACACCGGCGTCTTCCTGGGGCTGCTCGTCTGGTTCCTGTTCGGGCAGCTCATCAACCAGACGCTCGTGAACGGCACCAACTGGGCCGTCGTGCTCTTCGCCTTCCTCGCCGTCGCCGTCGCGCGGACCCTGCCAGTCGTCCTCTCCCTCGCGCGGACCACGATCGAGCGGCCCGACCGCTGGTTCCTGGGGTGGGTCGGTCCGCGTGGTCTGGCATCGATCGCGTTCGGGCTGCTGGCCTACATCGAGCTGCAGCCTCCCGAGAACGCGTTCGTGGCAGAGGTCATGGTCGTCACCGTGCTCGTGAGCGTTCTCGTGCACGGCGCCAGCGTCGTGCCCCTCGCCACGTGGTACGGCCGGCGCGGTGGTAAGGCCCGCGAGCCGGACGAACTCGACTCCTCGCCGAGTGAGTCCTCCTGACGCTCAGTCCAGCGGTGCGGTCGGCGCCTCGCCCATCGGCTGGTCCTCCCGACGGTGCGTCTCGGCCACGGCACGCAGCTTCTCGACGTCGATTGCGTCCCGCCGGGCCACCGCGACCCGCAGCGGCGTCGTCCCCCGAACCGTCGACGTCCGCAGCCCGCTCTCGAGAATGGCCCGCTCGCCGACGACCGCGCCGGGCCCGACCTCGGCCACCACGCGCCCATCGACCTCCACCGCGGCGACGCCGTCGAGGACGAGGTAGAGCTCGTCACCGGGGTCGCCCTGCCGCGTCAGCAACGACCCTTCGGGCAGTCGCCTGATCTCCGGCTTGGCGCCGCCGCGCATGATCTCCGTGGAGAGCTGCCGCTCGACCTGCGACTCGACCTCTGTGACGAGCGCCTCGTTGTCGTTGTCGCTCCACGGCGTCCGCTCACCGAACGAGTGCCGCATCCATCGCGACTCGTCGGTGAGCGCCGACTTCCAGGCCACGAGGCCGTCCGTCCCGTAGACCCAGTGCCTCGGGAACGCGCTGGCGCCCGTCATCCGCGCCTCGGACGACCCGTCCGCCCGCAGGGTCAGCACGAGCGTGGTCCACACGAGCGGGGCCTGCCACCGCACGAACGGCGGGTGCGGTACCGGCCGCGGCAGGGGGATGGCGGTCCGTCCACCCACCGTCTGCCGGAACACGACGGCGCCCCCGCCGTCATGGTCGCCGGCCACCTGGGCCGAGCGGAGGACCGGCAGTCCGATGGCCTGGAAGGTGACCCCGCCGCGCGCCAGCCGCACCGTCGTCTCGCCCATGAGCAGCCCGGAACGGTCACCGAAGCCGTGTCCGACGATCTGGCGGTCCTCGACCTCGAGCCAGCCCTGGAGCACGTTGGCGAACCGGAACCGGCCCCGTTCATGGAGAGAGGCGACGTCCTCCACTCCGGACAACCGCTCGGGCAGCGGCTCGTCCCAGTGCGACAGCCCGAGGTCGAACCCCAGCTTGAGCGGCCCCCACACCGAGTCGGACGGAATCCACGACATCGACGTCGTCGTGGCAGTGACACGCATCGCGAGACTCCCTGGGCTGGGTCGACAGGTGGGGCCATGACACCACGAACCCACGCCGCATACCGTCCGAACAGCCACCTCCTGGCCGTTCGTCGTTGCGTCAGGGAAACGGCGACCTACCGTATGCGGCATGGGCCCGGTCGGTTCGACGTCGCCGTCCTCGGGCGCCGCCGGCGGTGACCTCGCCGCCGTGGAGCGCGCCATCGCCGCGCTGGAGGCCCAGCGAGCCCTCCTCGGGGACGACGTCGTCGAGACCGCGCTGGCCCCGCTGCGGGAGCGGCACTCCCAGCTGGTTTCGGGACAGTTCGGCGAGCAACGCCGGCTGGTCACCGTGCTCTTCGCCGACCTGGTCGACTTCACCGTCCTGTCGCGCCGCCTAGACCCCGAGGACACCCGCGCGGTCGTCGACGCGTGCTTCGCCCGCTGGCAGGACGCCATCGACGGCCACGGGGGTGTCGTCGAGAAGTTCATCGGCGACGCGGTCATGGCGGTGTTCGGCCTCCAGCGCTCCTACGAGGACGACGCCGAGCGGGCGGTCCGTGCGGGTCTGGCCATGACCGCGGCGACCGCCGAGCTCAGCGCCGACGTCGAGCGCCGGTTCGGGGTGACCGCGCGGATGCGCGTCGGGATCGACACGGGTGAGGTCGTCGTCAGCACCCTCGGCGAGCGCGCGAGACACGAGTTCGTCGCGGTGGGGCCGACGGTGAACCGCGCCGCCCGCCTCCAGTCCGCGGCACCTGAGGGCCGCGTTCTCGTCTCCACCGAGACGTACCGACAGGTCCGGCGGGCCTTCAACGTGGAGCCCCTGCCGGGCCTGGACCTCAAGGGGCTGGACGGACCGGTCGACGGCTACCTGGTCGTCTCCCCGCGACCCCGCGGGGTCACCCTGGACCGGGTCGGCCTCGTGGAGGGCATCGAGGCCGGCACCGTGGGGCGGGCGAGCGAGATCGCCTTCCTCCAGGAGCGCTTCCTCGACGTCGTCCACGACGGCGGGTACCTCGTCGTCGACGTCGTCGGGGACGCCGGCATCGGCAAGTCCCGGCTCCTGCGCGACTTCGACCAATGGCTCGCCGAGCAGAAGCAGGTCGTCTGGTGGTTTCGCGGACGCGCCTCCCAGGTCGAGCAGAACCGCGCCAACTCCCTGACCCGCGACGTCGTCGGCACCCGCACGGAGATCGCCGAGAGCGACCCGCCGGCCGTCGTCCGCGAGAAGCTTGAGCGGGGCTTCGCCCTGTCCTACGGAGAGGGCGAAGACGCGGTGCGGGCGGCGCACCTGGTCGGGACCTGGCTGGACTTCGACCTCGGCGCCGACGAGGCGTCCCGCCAGGGGGTGCCGACCGAGCCGCAGAGCCTCCGTGACCAGGCGACGGTCGCCCTAGGCCGGTACTTCGCGAGGCTCGCCGAGTCGCAGCCGGTCGTCATCCTCCTCGAGGACCTGCACTGGGCCGACAACACGTCGATCCGACTGCTCGACGAGGCTGACGCCATGTGGCGCGACGCTCGCATCATGGTCGTCGCGACGACGCGCTCGACGCTGTTCGAGGAGCGTCCGCGCTGGGGCTCGGGGCTGGAGCACCACGTCCGCCTCAACCTCGGTGCGCTGTCCCGCCGCGAGAGCCGCACCCTGGTCCGGGAGCTTCTCCAGCGGGTCGACGAGCCGCCGGCCGAGCTCGTCGACCTCGTCGTCGACGCCGCGGAGGGCAACCCGTTCTACCTCGAGGAGCTCGTTACGTGGCTCATCGACTCCGGCGTCGTCGTCCCGGACACTCCACATTGGCGAGTCGTCGAGGACCTAGTCGGTCGGGTGGTCGTGCCGCCGTCGCTCAAGGGATTGCTGCAGGCGCGTCTCGACGCCCTGACCCCGTCGGAGCGAGCGGTGCTGCAACGGGCTTCGGTCGTCGGCCGGATCTTCTGGGACCAGGCGGTGACCCACCTCGCCAAGGACGGTTTGGCCGACGGCGCGAACGGTGCCGCACCCTTCGACCACCTCCTGGAGCGCGATCTCGTGTTCGAGCGCGAGCTGTCGGCATTCGACTCGGCTCGTGAGTTCCTCTTCAAGCACGCCCTGCTGCGCGACGTCGCATACGACAGCGTGCTGCGGGCCAGACGTCGCGAGTACCACCGGCGGGCCGCGCTCTGGCTCTCCGACGTCACCGCGCGGACCGGACGGGTCGAGGAGTATGCGGCGATCGTCGCCGAGCACTTCGACCAGGCTCACGATCCGGCGGCCGCGGACTGGTACCTGCGGGCCGGCCGCCGGGCCAACCGCGTCTTCGCGCTGGACGAGGCGACCCACCTGTTGGGGCGGGCGGAGCAGCTCGTCCCGCCCGACGACCACCGGCTGCTCTTCGACGTGGTCGCCGAACGGGAAGGCGTGTTCGAGCGGCTCGGCGACCGCGCCGCCCAGGGCACCGCCCTGGCCCGGATGGCCGAGCTCAGCCTCGAGCTGGACGACCCGGCGCGCACGGTCACGACCCTGCTCGCCCAGAGCCGCCGGGCGTTCGAGGTGAGCGAGTACGACCAAGCCGTTGACCTGGCGAGCCAGGCCGCCGACCTCGCCCGCGGCTGCAGGCTCGACGACCAGATTGCGCAGGGCCATCTCTGGGCTGGCAAGGCGCTGACCTGGCACGGCGAGGGTGGCGCGGCGAGCGAGCGGCTCAACACCGCGCTGGGCGTCGCTCGAGCGCAGGGCCGGACCGCGATCGTCGCCGAGTCCCTGCGGTACCTCGCCATGCTGGCCACCAACGAGGGCCGGTTCGCCGACGCGCTCGACTTGGGGGCGCAGGCCCGCGAGGAGTTCGCCAAGGACGGCGACCTCGAGGCGGAGAGTACGGCCCTCGCTCAGCACGCGGTCACGCTCTTCCACCTCGGCCGGGTGGATGAGTCCCGTGAGCTGTTCGAGCAGGTGCTGCCTGTGTTCATGGCTTCTGGGCACCTCTACCGCCAGGCTGTTGTCCTAGGAAACCTCGCGTCGAGCTCACTCCTCCTGGGAGACCTCGCCGCGGCAGAGCGCTGGTGCCGGGAGGCGATCGAGCGCTCCGACGCGCTGGCCGACGTCGAAGCCGGCGCGACCAACCGCACCGTACTGGGGCTGATCGAGCTGTGGACCAGCCGTTGGCCGGCGGCCCGCGAGAACCTGCAAATTTCATGGCGGACCGGGCTTGAGGTCGGCGCGGTCACTGTGGCCCTCGATGCCGCGACGTGGCTCGCCATCGGTCGGCTGGAGTTCGCCGAACCTGTAGCGGAAACGGTGGCGCACGCGCGCGCGGTCGCCAGCGAGGCCCGGGTGGACACCGTGGGAACGCAGAACGCCGGGCAGGCCCTGCTGACCCTCGGCTACGCCCTGCTCGCGTCCAGCGACCCCGAGGTCCTCGACGAGGCGGGTGCCGCGGCCGCCCGCGCAGCGGCCATGTTGAGCGAGAGCGGTGTCCACGCGGCGGTGCCGCAGTGCGACGTCCTGGGGCTGGCGGTGTCGCGGGCCAAGGGTGTCGACCCGTCGGAGGCGGCCAGCGAGGCGGCTCGGATCGTCGCCAGGCTCGACCGCGAGGCGATCGACGTGTCGATGCGGCCGCCCACGGTGCTCTCGACCCTCTGGGAGACGCTGTCCGCCGGCGCGCCAGAGCACGAGGAGGAGCGCGCTCGGCTCCGAGCGATGGCACACGCCTACGTCGACCGGCGGGTGGCCGGGGCCGAGGACGAGGCGACCAAGGCCGGCTTTCTCACGGTGCCGTCGGTCGCCGGGCTCGTCGACGTCGTCGGCCTCTCCCCGTCGAACTAGGGCACCGAGCTGCCCCATTGGTCGCCGGTAGGTTGCCGCAGGTGGATCTCCATCTAGGCCGCTCCAGTGGAGGGGACCTCACCACGCGGCTGTACCGCGAGCTGCGCGAGGCCGTCCGCGACGGGCGGCTGCGACCCCGTGACCGCCTGCCGCCGACCCGCGAGCTGGCCACCGAGCTGGAAGTGTCCCGCGGAACCGTTGCGACTGCATACGAACGACTCGTCGCCGAAGGCTTCCTCACTGCTCGTGTCGGCGCCGGGACCTACGTCGCAGACACTGTCCCGGCGACCGGTGCGCGCGGCCGGCGGCGGACCGGGGCGGTCCGGCCGCGTCGAGGGTGGACGGCCGTCCCCGCGCCGGTGACGCCGAGCGACGCCGTGCCCTACGACTTCAGTGTCGGTGTCCCTGATCCCGGGCTCTTCCCGTTCGACGCCTGGCGCCGGCTGGTGGCGTCGGAGATGCGGATCCGCGCGAACCCCCCTGGCCGATATGCCGATCCGGCTGGTCATGCGGGCCTCAGGGAGGCGGTGAGCCGGTATGTCGGCGTCTCACGGTCGGTTCTGTGCGACGCCGAGGACGTCCTGGTCACGAACGGCACGCAGCATGCCCTCGACCTGGTCGGCCGGGTGGTGCTCGAGCCCGGGGACACCGTCGCGGTCGAGGACCCCGGATATCCGCCCGCCGCAACGCTTCTCGGGGTTTCGGGTATGCGGGTAACGCCAGTCCCGGTCGACGAGGAAGGCCTCGTCGTGGAGGCGCTACCGCCTCGCGCTCGGTTGGTCTACGTCACGCCCTCGCACCAGTTCCCGACCGGCGTGGCGATGTCGCTGCGGCGCCGGATCGCGCTGGTCGAGTGGGCGCAGCAACACGACGCCCTCGTGGTGGAGGACGACTACGACAGCGAGTTTCGTTTCACGTCAAGGCCGTTGGAGCCACTGGTGAGCCTCGATCCAGCCGGCCGGGTGTGCTACGTCGGCTCGTTCTCCAAAACGATGCTGCCCGCGGTACGTCTGGGCTTCGTCGTCGCACCACCCTCTCTCCGGTCGGCGTTGCGGGCCGCGCGCCAGCTGTCGGACGGCTTCCGCCCGGTGCCGACGCAGGCCGCGCTGGCCCGGTTCATCGACGACGGGGTGCTCGCCCGCCACGTTCGCAAGGCGTCCAGCGTGTATGCCGGCCGGCGGACCGCCGTGCTCGCCGCCCTCGATCCAGTTCGGGGGCTACACGTGGTCCCGTCCTCGGCCGGTCTGCACGTCTGCGTCCGAATGACTGGGGGCCCACCCGGCGTGGCGCAGAGAGTGGTGTCCGCCGCCCGCCGCGTCGGAGTGGCCGTCGAGGCCCTGGACGGCTATTACCTCGCGGCACAGGAATCCGCGTCCACCGCCGTCGCTGGGCTGGCCGTGGGGTACGGCGCGGTCGCCGACGACCGGGTCGACGAGGGCCTCCGACGGCTCGTCCGCGTCCTGCGACGTGAGACGACTGTCTCATAAGCGACCGCCGCCACGGCGACGGCCAGCGTCCACGCCGAGTGCGTACCGTTCACGACAAGGAGTGCGACGACGCTGACAAAGGAGACCACCGCCGTGCGCCAGGCCCAGCTTCCGCGGGGCAGGAGGCGGATCGCCGCTGCAGTGCCGACCACGTAGATCACCGTGAACGCGCCGGTCGCGACCAGCACGACCGAGGCCACGTCGAGGTGCAGCATCGCGGTCGCGACCAGCGCGATCACCGAGAGAACGGTAGTCACCACCAGGGATCGGCGGGGCGCCTGGCCGGCCTGGTCCCCGCGCGCGAACCACACGGGCAGCGAACCGTCCCGGCCGAGAGCGGCACCGAGCTTGGCGGCGCCCGCGAAGTAGGCATTCATCGCGCCCACCGTGAGCAGGACGGCGACGAGCGTCGTCATGACGCGGCCCGGGGTCCCGAACGTCATGCCGAGCAGCTCGGCCAGGGGTGCCTGGCTGATGCCGGTCCGGGGGCCGAGGACGAGGATGCTCGCTGAGACGACGCCGAGGTAGAGAACGCCGATGACGACGACCGCCGCCATGGCCGCGCGGGGGACGTCACGGGCGGGGTTGCGGTACTCGGCAGTCAGCGAGGTGACCGCCTCCCACCCGGCGAAGCCCCAGACGACGACCGCGGCGGCCGGCGCGACGGCCGCCCAGCCAGACGGGGCAAAGGGGGTCAGATGGCCGAGGTCCGCGTCTGGGAGTGCGGCCACGATCGCGACGACGAGCAACGTCGCGAGCACCGCGGCCATCCCCAGCTGGACCCGCCCGGACATGCGCACCCCGAACCAGTTGAGCACCGCAACACCGGCGATGATCACCGCTGACGCCCAGACTGTCGTCGTCCGCGAGCCACCGAAGAGATCGGCCACGTAGCCGCCGGCGAAGGCGGCCGCCGGCGGGGCGCCCACCGGGACGACGACGTAGAACAGCCAGCCGACGGCCGTGGCGGCCCGGTTCCCGAAGGCGAGCCGGGCATACGTCGAGACTCCGCCCGCGTCCGGGAACCGGGCGCCGAGGGCCGCGAAGGTCGTTGCGAGGGGTACGGAGAGGAGGACGAGGGCGAGCCAGGCCAGGATCGAGGCGGGGCCGGCGATCGCGGCGGCCATGGCGGGCAGTGAGATCACGCCGGTGCCGAGGACCGCGCCGATGGTCAACGCGGCCCCCTGCCCGACCGACATCCCTGAGGTCTGGTGCTGTGCCATGCTTTGACGGTAGGTTCCATTGGCTCGGCTCGATGAGCCAATACAGGCACGATCGACCGGACCAATCATGAGTGGCGTCGCCGCGTCATACGGTGGGACCCGTGCCCGCTGCCTCTTCCGTCGTCGCCGCCGAGGCCGCGGAGGCGCTTCGCCGGCTCGTCGGCCGAGACGCAGACTTCCGAGAGGGTCAGCTCGAGGCCATCGAGGCGCTGGTGGCCGAGCGCCGACGCGTCCTCGTCGTTCAGCGCACCGGCTGGGGTAAGTCGGCGGTCTATGTGGTGGCGACCGCATTGTTGCGGGACGCAGGCTCCGGGCCGACGGTCATCGTCTCGCCGCTGTTGGCCCTCATGCGCGACCAGGTGGCCGCCGCGGAGCGCGCCGGCATCCGCGCGGTGACGATGAACTCGGCCAACCCCGAGGACTGGGCGGCGGTGGCCGAGGCCTTGGCCCACGACGAGGTTGATCTCCTATTGGTGAGCCCCGAGCGGCTCAACAACCCCCGATTCCGTGAGGAGCAACTGCCGGGACTGGCCCGGCGCTGCGGTCTGCTCGTCGTCGACGAGGCCCACTGCGTCAGTGACTGGGGACACGACTTCCGGCCCGACTACCGGCGCATCCGCGACCTCCTGCGCACGCTGCCGGCCGACACCCCCGTCCTCGCGACGACCGCGACCGCGAACGCCCGAGTAGTGACCGACGTGGCCGAACAACTGGGGACCGGCGGCCACGACGTGTTGACCCTCCGGGGCGGCCTGGCACGAGAGTCGCTCCGGCTGGGGGTGCTCCCGCTCGGTTCGCCGGAGCAGCGGCTGGCGTGGCTGGTCGCCCACCTCGGCGATCTGCTTGGCAGCGGCATCGTCTACACCTTGACCGTCGCCGGCGCCGAGGACGTCGCGGGCGCGCTGCGCCGCGCCGGTCATGACGTGGCGGCCTACACCGGCCGCACCGACCCCGCCGACCGGCTGCGGCTCGAGGAAGCCTTGCGGGACAACGCGATCAAGGCACTGGTGGCGACGAGCGCGCTGGGCATGGGGTTCGACAAACCCGATCTGGGCTTCGTCCTCCATCTCGGCGCACCGTCGTCGCCGGTCGCGTACTACCAACAGGTGGGCCGCGCGGGCCGGGCCACGGAGCGGGCCGACGTGCTGCTGCTCCCGGGTCCCGAGGACCGCGACATCTGGCGGTACTTCGCGTCGGCGTCCATGCCGCGCCAGGAGCAGGCCGATGCGGTCCTGACCGCTCTGGCCGAGTCCGGTCGCCCGCTCTCGACACCGGCGCTGGAGGCCGCCGTCGACGTCCGGCGGACCCGACTCGAGCTGCTGCTCAAGGTGCTCGACGTCGACGGGGCGGTGACGAGGGTGAGCGGCGGTTGGGCGTCGACCGGCACCCCGTGGGAGTACGACCAGGACCGATATGCCCGGGTCGCCGCGGCGCGCGACCGTGAGCAGGGGCTGATGCTCGACTACGAACGCGGCGACGGCTGCCGGATGGAGTTCCTCCAGCGAGCCCTCGACGACGAGACGGCGGCGCGGTGCGGCCGGTGCGACCGCTGTGCCGGGCCGTGGTTCGACGCCGCCCTTCCGTCGGCCGCGATCAACGTCGCCCGCGCGCAGCTGGCGCGCGTGGGCGTCGAGATCGAGCCCCGTGGACAGTGGCCGACCGCGATGTCGCGGCTGGGCGTTCCCGTGTCGGGCCGCCTCTCGGCGCACGAGGCCATGCGGCCCGGTCGGGCGGTGGCGCGGCTCACCGACCTGGGCTGGGGTCAGCGCTTGCGGAGTGTGCTGGCCCAGGACGCGCAGGCCTCGGAGGACCTGCTGAGTGCCTGCGTCGACGTGCTGCGGGACTGGGACTGGGAGCAGCGGCCGGTCGGCGTCGTGGCGATGCCGTCGCGCAGGCGGCCGGAGCTGGTCGCCTCGGTGGCGGAGGGGCTCGCCTCGATCGGACGGCTG